>DASVUT010000155.1:0-1928 GCA_036386955.1 Sphingomonas sp.
TTCGACGTGCCGCTCGCCTCGATCGAGCGCGATCCCGGACCCGGCGGCGCGGTGCGCGTGACGATCAGCGGCCATCGTGAGTTTGTGCCCCCGGTCTCGATCACCGTCGACTCGCGCACCGTGGCACGTGGCGGCACCGCGGAGGGCGGCTTCGTCGGGGCGCAGGCGCTTGGCATCGCGACCGCGTTCGCCAGGGGGACGCGCGCGACCATCACCATGGCCGGCGCGACCACGCCCTTGTCGCTCAAAGGTGCGGCGGCGGCGCTCCGCTACATTGACGATCGGCAGCAGCGCGCCGGAACGATGGGGGCGCTGGTCGCGCGCGGGTCTGCCCCCGACGTCAGCGCGCCGCGCCCGACCCTGCCCGTGGTCCGCCTTGTCCAGACGGCCGAAGCCCCGGCGACGCTTTCGCCCTCGCTGATCGCCTCGATGCGCAAGACCGCCGAGTGCGAGCCGATCGCCGTGCCAAGCATGGCGCAGGTTGAGGCATACGCGCTGGGGGGCGGCAGGACCTTGGCGATCGTGCCGTGCGGCCTGGGTGCCTATCAGAGCTGGTCGGCGATCTATGTCGTGACCGGCGGCCGCGCGGTGCCTGCACTGTTCGACGTGACGATCTACGACGTCGCCGAGCCGGTGCCGGTGCTGACAAGCGCGGGGTTCGAACGCGGCATCCTCACCAGCTACGCCAAGGGTCGCGGCCTGGGCGATTGCGGGATCGGCCAGACCTTTGTCTGGGACGGCGAACGCTTTCGCCTCACCGAACGGGACGAGATGCCGCAATGTCGTGGGAGTACCGAACTGATCCCAACCTGGCGCGCGCGGGTGGTCGCACCTTAAGGCGCCGTCCGCGCCGCCTGCGCCTCCGCCAGGTACACCGCGAACAGCCCGTCCGCGTCGGTCCATTCCGCCACCGGCGTCCAGCCCCCGGTGCGCATCAGCATGCGCGCGTCGCGGCCCCCGTATTTGTGGCTGTTCTCCGTATGGATCGTCTCGCCCGCCGCCATCGCGAAATCCTGCCCATCGACGGTGAAGGCGACATCGCGCGTCGCCTCCAGATGCATCTCGATCCGGGCGCGGTCATCGTTGAACCGGGCGACGTGCGCGAAGGCGTCCACCGGGATCGTGCCTGCCAGCTCGCGATTGATCCGTTCCAGCAGGTTCAGGTTGAACGCCGCCGTTACGCCCGCCGCATCGTCATAGGCGCGCACCAGCACGCCGGCGTCCTTGATCCGGTCCATCCCGATCAACAGCATCGCGCCCTCCCCCAGCGACACGCGCATCGCGCGCAGCAGGTCGCACGCGACCGCCGGGGTCATGTTGCCTATGGTCGATCCCGGAAAGAAGCCCAGCCGTGGCGCCCCCGCCACGGCCTCGGGCAACACGATCGGCTCCAGGAAATCGCCCTCGACCGGCACCACCGGCAGGTCGGGAAAGTCCGCCGCCACCACCGCCGCCGACGCGCGCAGGAAATCGCCCGAAATGTCGATCGGCACATAGGCCGAAGGTGCGACCGCGCGCAGCAGCAGCGGCGTCTTGGTCGATGATCCCGACCCGAACTCGATCACCGCGCGCCCTTCGCCGGTCAGCGCGCGGACCTCCTCGCCGATCGTCGCCAGGATCGCCGCTTCGGCCCGCGTCGGATAATATTCGGGCAGATCGGTGATCGCCTCGAACAGCTGCGATCCTCGCGCGTCATAGAACCAGCGCGCCGGGATCGCGCGCGGTCGTGCGCTCAGCCCGGCCAGCACGTCGCGTCGAAACCCCGGGTCGACTTCGCTCACAGGTCGCGCGCCAGCCGCACGCCGGTGAACTGCCACCGCTGATGGGGTGCAAAGAAGTTGCGGTAGCTCGCGCGCGCATGCCCGCGCGGCGTTGCGCAGCTTCCGCCGCGCAGCACGAACTGCCCGCTCATGAACTTGCCAGTATAT
>DASVUT010000156.1:0-4069 GCA_036386955.1 Sphingomonas sp.
TCGGCCCCGCCTGGTCGAGCGAAGAGGCGAAGGCGATCGTGCCCCAGCGCGAACACCGGCCATAGGTCGGCTTGATCCCGGTGATCCCGGTAAACGCCGCGGGCTGGCGGATCGAGCCACCGGTGTCGGTGCCGGTCGCGCCCGGGCACAGCCGCGCCGCGACCGCCGCCGACGACCCGCCCGACGATCCGCCGGGGGCCAGCGCCGCATTGCCGCCGTCGGACCGCCGCCACGGTGAGATGACATTGCCGAAGGCGCTGGTCTCGTTCGACGATCCCATCGCGAACTGGTCCATGTTCAGCTTGCCGAGCATCCCCGCGCCCGCATCCCACAGCCGCTGCGACACCGCGCTTTCGTACGGCGGTACGAAGCCTTCCAGGATGTGGCTGCCCGCCGTCGTCGCCACGCCGTGCGTGCAGAACAGGTCCTTCATCCCGATCGGCACGCCGGCCATCGGCTTCAGCAGCTCGCCCGCGGCGCGCGCGGTGTCGGCGGCCTTGGCGGCGGCGATCGCGTGATCGGGCGTTTCCACCAGGAACGCGTTCAGCGCCTTGGCACGGCTGACCTTCACGATGAATGCGTCGGCGACTTCGCGCGCGGAAAAGCGGCCCAGGCGAACACCGTCGCGGATCTGCGCGATGCCGAGATCGGTCAGGTCGGTCATTCGATCACCTTTGGCACCGTGAAGAACCCGTGCTCGCCCTGCGGCGCGTTCGCCATCAGCACGTCGCGGATGCCACCCCCCGTCGTCGGATCGGCATCGACCACGTCGTCGCGCAGCCGCAGCGTGTTGGGGATGACCGCGGTCATCGGTTCGACCCCGCTGGTGTCCACTTCGCCCAATTGCTCGATCCAACCCAGGATCTGGCCAAGCTCGGGCGCGAGCCGGGCGGCGTCTTCGTCGTTGATCGCGATGCGGGCAAGCCCGGCGACACGCTTCACGGTTGCGATATCCACTGACATGCCCGGTCGGCTAGCATCGCGGCCCTTCGCCGCGCAATGTCTTTGCGGGGAAACCTGCGGCGATTGCGCACACCGCCTGGCTCGGGCACGGGGCACGCAAAGGCCGTCCGGGTCGCCAACGGAGTCATGCGTGGCACGCAAGTTCCTCTACATCGTCGCCGCCCTCGTCGTTCTGGTGCTCGCCGCGGCGGTCGCCTACCGCGTGTTCGGCACGCAATTGATGCGGACGTTCCTGGTGCCCAGCGCATCCTTTCAGGACCAGCCCGCCACCGCGACCGCCGCCTATGACGACCCCAAGATGTGGATCGCGCGGCCCGAACTCGCCGGCAATCCCGCCTTGTGGGTGCCGCCGGGCTACCAGCCCGCCACCGCCCCGCGCGCGGCCGCGTTCTTCATCCACCCGACATCTTATATCGGCCGCGACGCCTGGAACGCGCGGTTGGACGATGCCGAAACGAACGACCGTACCGCGCTGTTCCTGCGCGCGCAGGCGAGCGCGTTCAACGGCGCGGCGGAGATCTGGGCCCCGCGCTATCGGCAGGCGACGTTCGGCGCGTTCCTGACCAGCCAGATCGAGGCCGACCGCGCGCTGGCGCTTGCTTACGGCGACATCGCCGCCGCGTTCGAAGCGTTCCTGCGTGCCGTTCCCGCCAAGCGCCCGATTGTCCTGGCGGGCCATAGTCAGGGCGGGCTACACCTGACGCGGCTCCTGCGGGAACGCGTCGCGCGCGATCCTGCGCTCAGGAAGCGCATCGTCGCCGCCTATGTCGTGGGCTGGCCAATCTCGGTCACCACCGATCTGCCCGCGCTCGGCCTGCCCGCCTGCGCCACCGCTGAACAGCGCGGATGCATCCTGTCATGGCAAAGCTTCGCCGAGCCCGCCGATCCGGCGCTGATCGTGGATACCTTTGACGCGACGACCGGCTTCAATGGTCAGCCGCGTCGGGGCACGCCGATGCTGTGCACCAACCCGCTCACCGGCACCCCGAACACCGCCGCGCCCGCGACCGCCAATCTGGGCACGCTCGTCCCCGCCGCTGACCTCAAGACCGCCCAGATCGTGCCGGGCAGCGTGCCCGCGCGCTGCGCCGATCGCGGCTTCCTGCTGATCGGTGACCCGCCTCAGCTCGGGCAATATGTTTTGCCTGGCAACAACTACCACGTCTACGACTACACCCTGTTCTGGGCCAATGTCCGCGCCGATGCCGAACGCCGGCTGGCGGCGCGATGATCACCCCCGACGCCGCGACGTTCCGCGCCGCGCTCCCGAACGGCGGCCGGCTGATCGGCCTGGACGTCGGCACCAAGACGATCGGCACCGCGCTGTGCGATGCCGGATGGAGCTTCGCCAGCCCGGCCACACTGATCCGCCGCACCAAGTTCCAGGCGGATCGCGCCGCGCTCGCCGCGCTGATCACCGCGCAAGGGGTCGCGGGGATCGTCATCGGCCTGCCCCTCAGCCTCGACGGCACCGACAGCCCCCGCACCCAATCCACCCGCGCCTTCGCGCGCAACTGCGTCGATCTGGGTTTGCCCATCCTGCTCTGGGACGAACGTTGGTCCACCGTCGCGGTCGAACGCGTCATGATCGAACAGGACATGAGCCGCGCGAAGCGCGCGACGCGCATCGACAACCTCGCCGCCGCCCACATCCTCCAGGCTGCCATCGACGCGCTGGTCGCCGCCTGAATTGCCCGCCGCCGCAGGGAACAGAGCGCCGTTTCGCGCTTTGTTGACGCAGGCTATCGAGGATTTGAACATGGGACAGATGCTGTGGGTCTGGCTGCTTGGCGCACCCGTGCTGGTGGCACTGATCGATCTCTTCACCACCGGCGGCTCCAAAACGCGCCACACCTGATCGCAGCGGACGGCGTCTCCGCCCGTGGAACGTGGATCAAAGCTTAGGCCTGGCCCTCTGTGTCACGCACGCCGAAGCCGCTCCCGCTTGCGCCTGCACGCCGCGCCAGCACGCGGCCAGCGCCGCGTCGGGAGCAACGGCTTTGACCGTGCCGGTTCCCACGCCGCGTTCGAAGACGATCCGGAGCGACTCCGCGGCGATCTTGGCCCCTTCGCCGTCCGATACCGAAGCAGCCTCCAGCATCCGCAGGCCGTCTGAAACCGACTGCGTGGGAAGCTTGCCGGGCTTTGGATCATCGCGCGCGAACACGATCAGCTTGCCGATCTGCGCTTCCTTGACCCCCGACGGGCGATCGGAACTGGCATAAGCCTCTATGGCGCGCGGCTAATCCGCGCCGCCCGGCGCGCCCAGCGCCTCCTCGACGGCCATGTCGGTCTCCCGCTTGCGATCATGCCAATCCCACCAGCTCTTGGCTGCCGCTGCATGATCGCCCTCCTGATCCCGAGCCGAGGAACAGGCGGCATTCGGCAGTGCGAGCATCAAGGTGCCCGCAAGGATCGCGAGCGACCTCATCGAACGGGAAGAAGGCCGGTGTAGTCCGCCAATGTGCGTCCCGGAACATTCATCATGCCTCGCTTCCGACTGACGCTTTGACCCCTCGCGTTCCTCCCCAAGACGGGTGCGAATGCCTGGCCCGGACTTCCGTGCCATGAGCTCCCATTGCACCCTGCGACCCCAATCGTTACCCGTCCGCCTCGATGCCGCCATCCGATCACCGCCCCGCGACGCAGCTCCCCGGCGGTACGGTATTCCCCCATCGTCACCTGACCGGCATCGACGGGCTCGAGCCGCATCAGATCGCGTTCCTGCTCGACGAAGCGGAAGGCTGGATCGACGCGAACCGCGGTCACGCCGCCCCCGACAAGCGGCTTGCCGGCCTGACGCAGATCAACGCCTTCTTCGAAAACTCCACCCGCACGCTGCTCAGCTTCGAGATCGCGGGCAAGCGGCTGGGTGCGGACGTCGTCAACATGCACGCGGCGCAGAGTTCGACCAAGAAGGGCGAAACGCTGATCGATACCGCGCAGGTACTCAATGCCATGCGCGCCGACGTGATCGTCATCCGCCACATGGCATCGGGCGCGGTGCGGCTGATCGCGGACAAGGTCGATTGCGCGGTCCTCAACGCGGGCGACGGGCGGCACGAGCACCCGACCCAGGCCTTGCTCGATGCGCTCACGATCCGGC
>DASVUT010000157.1:0-1700 GCA_036386955.1 Sphingomonas sp.
CCAAAGCATTAAGTGCAAGCCTGTTAACCTCGATTCACGGTCTTTCGTCAGCGCAACCGCGCGCGCGCCGCAGCAATACGGCGTTAATGTACCGGGGTGGGACAGAAGGCCGGGGTGCGGCGTGCCACATAAGGCTTCCGCGCGACCGCACGGCGGCGCCCGCGCCTGCGCAACGGCCCGTTGCTCGAGCGCAACAATCGTTCAAGGAAATGCAACTCATTGAAAGCGAGCGCGCTTGTGGCGGCGCGGGCGCACGATTATAGCGCGGGCCATATCGGGGGGTGGTACCGAGGCGCGGAATAGCCGGCCGGGCACCACAGGGGAGAGTGGCATGGCGACGGCACTGAAAAGCGTAACCGACCCGAACTACGGCGCAGCCGTGGCGAACGATGCCGAAGGCGAGGCGGGAGGAGGCTATCGGCCGAGCGCCGACGAGCCCTTCATGAGCCTGAGGCAGCAGGCTTATTTCCGACGCAAACTCCTCGCCTGGAAAGACGCGATCCTGCGCGAGGCGGCGTGCACCCTGTCGCAGCTACAGATCGACTCCTTGCGTGAGGCGGATTTGACGGACCGTGCCGCGACCGAGACCGACTGGTCGATCGAGCTTCGCACCCGTGACCGCCAGCGCAAGCTGGTCGCCAAGATCGAAGCGGCGATTCGCCGCATCGACGCGGGTGAGTACGGATATTGCGAGGTGTCGGGCGAGCCGATCAGCCTGGGCCGACTGGAAGCGCGTCCCATCGCGACCATGACAGTCGAGGCGCAGGAGCGTCACGAGCGCCACGAGAAGGTCAGTCGCGAGGAATAGGCGCGTCGGGGCCATGCTGCTCCCGAGCCTGGGTCGTTAAGTAAATCGGCAAGGTTTTGCCGCATGGCGTACGCCACAGGCCAGCCAGAGAGACCCATGACCAACGCGACGTTGCCCTCCGATCAGGGCGCTGCAGATCCCGCCGCCGCGGCCAGCGCGCGCGGCCGCAAGCGCGACAGCCTGTTCCTGCTTGCCCGCATGACGCTGGGCGGCGACGGCGTCGTTCACGACGTACGGGTGCGCAACCTGTCCGAAGGCGGCGTCATGGCGGAGTTCGACCGCGTGGTACCGGCGGACACGGTCGTGACCCTGGACCTGCGCGGTATCGGCCATGTCGAAGGGCGGATCGTCTGGTGCGAACAGCGTCGGCTGGGAATCGCGTTCGATCACCCGATCGATCCGATGCTCGCCCGCAAACCCGTCGGCCGCGGGAGCAAGACGCCGATTCACGCGAAGCCTGCCCCGCGTCGCTGACGCCGTCCCTGATGGAGGGTGCGATCACCGGCGCACGCCAGCGATCGCTGCCGTGCCCGGTCAGGCGCCCGCAAGCTCCTCCTTCAACCGCAATTTCTGCTTCTTCAGTTCGGCCAGCACCGCAGGATCGGGAAGGGGCCGATGCGTTTCTTCCGCGATACGCCGGTCGAGCGTGGCATGCTTGGCCGCCAATGCCGCGTGGTGCGTCGTCTGCATGAGACCTCCTGTGAAAAGGGTGGGGCAGCAGTAAACCATTGTCGGCGGTCTAAGTCGCGATCCGAATCGACGACTGGCGCCGCCTGTGCGACGACTCGCAAACAGACTACCCTCTTGCCCCTAGTCGCGGCGACGGTCAGTCGTTGGGCATGTGGGGAACACGCGGGAATGATTCGATGATGGACGAAGCACAGTTGCGGGT
>DASVUT010000158.1:0-2371 GCA_036386955.1 Sphingomonas sp.
GCGCAGGATCACCGAGCGTGGCGGCGGGTTGGAGACGATGCAGGAGGCGGCGGAGTAATGGGGATCATTCGCCAGCATATCCGTTTGTCGAACTTCGCGCTTCCAGAGCTGGAGGAGATCGATGCTCAAGCTTTGGTCGACACGGGTTCCCTCGAACTGTGCATCCCGAGGCATGTCGCCAATCACTTGCGGTTGCGAACCCTGGAGGATCGCGAGGTGACGTTGGCCAATGGCGAGCGACACGTTGTCCCCTCTGTCGGTGGGATCAGGATCGAGGTCTTTGGCCGCCAGACCGTGCAAAGTGCCAATGTTCTAGGCGACGAGGTGCTGCTCGGGGCGATCCCCATGGAGGCTATGGATCTCGTCGTCCGCCCAGCCACGCTGAGCATCGCACCCAATCCAGATAGTCCCAATATCCCGGCCTCGCTCGCCAAAGGCGTGCGATCGGCCCGCATGGATCGCGCACAATGCCCAAGCTAAAAGTCGATGGAATCGAAGTGGAGGTGCCGCAGGGCGCGACCGTGCTCCAGGCGTGCGAGATCGCGGGCAAGGAGATTCCGCGTTTCTGTTATCACGAGCGGCTGAGCATTTCGGGCAATTGCCGGATGTGCCTGGTCGAGGTGAAGCCCGGGCCGCCCAAGCCGCAGGCATCGTGCGCGCTGCCGGCGGCGGACAACCAGGAGGTGTTCACCGCATCGCCGATGGTCAAGAACGCGCGCGAAGGGATCATGGAGTTCCTCCTGATCAACCACCCGCTCGATTGCCCGATCTGCGACCAGGGCGGCGAATGCGACCTGCAGGACCAGTCGGTCGCCTATGGCCGCGGGCATAGCCGCTATGCCGAGAACAAGCGCGCGGTCGCCGAGAAGTACATGGGCCCGATCGTCGCGACGACGATGACGCGGTGCATCCAGTGCACGCGCTGCATCCGCTTCGCCGAAGAGGTCGCGGGCGTCGAGGAGATCGGGGCGATCTATCGCGGCGAGAACATGCAGATCACTTCCTATCTGGAAGAGGCGGTGACGAGCGAGCTGAGCGGGAACGTGGTCGATCTGTGCCCGGTGGGCGCGCTGACATCCAAGCCGTACCGTTACGAAGCGCGGCCTTGGGAACTGCACCGCACGCTGACGATCGACGTGCAGGACGCGGTGGGCACGAACATCCGGCTCGACAGCCGGGGCCGCCAGGTGCTGCGCTGCCTGCCGCGGATCAACGAAGACGTGAACGAGGAATGGGCGCACGACAAGACCCGCCACCATGTCGACGGGCTGGTGCGGCGACGGCTCGATCGGCCTTATGTGCGGCGGGACGGCAGGCTGGTTCCGGTGAGCTGGGACGTGGCCTTCGCGACGATCGCTGCGGTGAACGCGGGGTCGTCGGTCGCGGTGGTCGCGGGCGATCTGGCCGATTGCGAGACGATGTACGCGGCCAAGGTGCTGGCGCGCGGGATGGGCTCGTCGCTGCTCGAAGGGCGGCAGACCGGAATGGATTACGACACGTCCAGCCTTGCCGCCGTCAACTTCAACACCACGATCGCGGGCACCGAGCGGGCCGACGCGATCCTGTTGATCGGCACCAACCTTCGCTGGGAAGCGCCGCTGGTCAACACGCGCGTCCGCAAGGCGATTAAGCGCGGGGCCAAGGTGTTCGCGATCGGGCCGGAGACGGACCTGACCTACAAGGTCGATTGGCTGGGCGCCGATTTGTCGGTGCTGGGGTCGTTGCCTGAGCGCGTGACCGAGTTGTTTGCGAAGGCCGAGCGGCCGATGGTGATCGTCGGCGGCGCGGCGCTCAAGGGCGCGCATGGCGCGGCGCTCAAGCTCGTCGAGCCGCTGGGGCTGGTCAAGGACGGCTGGAACGGGTTCAACGTCGTCCATATGGCGGCCGCCCGCATGGGCGGGCTGATGCTCGGCTATGCGCAAAAGGGCGGCATCGGCGATGTCGCGTCGGCCAAGCTGGTGTTCTTCCTGGGTGCGGACGAGGTCGACTTCAGCCGGTTCGCCGGGTTCAAGGTGTTCGTGGGGCATCACGGCGACAAGGGCGCGGCGGTGGCCGATGTGATCCTGCCCGGGGCGGCCTATGCGGAGAAGCCGGGAACCTGGGTCAATCTGGAAGGGCGCGTCCAGCGCGGCGAGCGCGCCGTCTTCCCGCCGGGTGACGCGCGCGAGGATTGGACGATCTTCCGGGCGCTGTCCGAAATCATGGGCGAGCGGCTGCCGTTCGACAGCCTGAATGGTCTGCGCGAGGCGATGTATGCCGAAGTGCCGCAACTGCGCACGGAGGGGCTGGCCCGGTTCGACTGGTCCCCCCCGGTTCTGGATGGCACCGCGACGGGAACGATCGAGGCGTATCCGATCGCGGACTTCTATCT
>DASVUT010000159.1:0-2672 GCA_036386955.1 Sphingomonas sp.
GGGCGGAGATCGCCGGCGCGCTGGCGCGCTGCGTGGAGACCGGTGAGCCGTTCGATGTCGAAACCGGCTTCGTCACCGCCGCTGGCGAGCCGCGCCGGGTCCGCAGCATGGGTGAGATAGAGCGCGTCGACGGGTTGCCAGTGGCGATGGTGGGCATATTTCAGGACGTGACGGAGCGTCACGCGCTCGAGACCGCGCTCCGCCATTCCGCCGATCATGACCCGTTGACCGGCCTCGCGAACCGCGCTGCGTTCGACCGAGCGCTGGCGGTGGCGATCGACAGGGGGCACCGCGGCGATGCGCCCCTCGCGCTGGTCCTGATCGATCTGGACGGGTTCAAGACGATCAACGACACGTTCGGGCACCTGGCGGGCGACGATGTGCTCAAGGCGGTGGCGCACCGGCTGCGGCAACCCTGGCTGAACGGCTGCACCGCGGCGCGACTGGGCGGGGACGAGTTCGCGGTCATCGTCGACCACCCTGCCCTCGCCGCCGACCTGGAGTCACTCGTGGCGAGGCTGGAGGAGGAGCTGTGCGGGACGGTCACGGGCGCGGGCGGGCTGTCGATCGCGAGTGCCGGCACCGTCGGCGTCGTCCGGCTGTCGCCCGAGATGCGATCGGTGCGCGATCTGGTCCATGCCGCCGATGTCGCGCTCTACGCCGCCAAGCGCCGGCGCATCGGTCAGCGTCACCTGCCCGATCGGCGCGCCGCCTGAACCCTTCACGCCGAGTCGCGGAAGGGCCATATCGGCGGGAATGACCCGCGCCCGTGTCCTCGTCCTCAATGCCGCACTTGGGCCGCTGGATTACCGCGTGCCCCATGGCATGATCGTGGAGCCCGGTTCTATCGTCATCGCGCCGCTGGGGCCGCGCCAATTGCTGGGCGTGGTGTGGGAGGCGGAGCGGTTGCCTTCGGACGCGGAGGTCGGCGACAACCGGCTGCGGCCGTTGCTGGGGGTCGCCGATGCGGCACCCATCGCGGCTCCGTTGCGCCGGCTGGTGGAATGGACCGCGGACTATTACCTCGCGCCGCCGGCGTCGGTCGTGCGCATGACGCTGGCCTCCACATCGGCGCTGGAGGGCGCGCGCAGCGTCACCGAGTACCGCGCGACGGGGACAGTTCCCCCGCGCCTGACGCCGCAGCGTAGCCAAGCACTGGAGCGGATCGGCGACCGGCAGGGGCTGATCCGCGAACTCGCCACGATCGCCGACGTGTCCGATGCCGTGATCCGGGGATTGTGCAAGGCGGAGGCGCTGGAGCCGGTGCAGGTCGATATCGACAGCCCATACCCGCTCCCCAACCCCGAGCATGCGCCGCCCATCCTGTCGACTGATCAGCAGGCCGCGGCCGCGACGCTGGCGGGCGATGTCGCGGCGCGGACGTTTCGCCCCACCTTGCTCGACGGGGTGACCGGGTCGGGCAAGACCGAGGTGTATTTCGAGGCCGTCGCGCAGGCGATCCGCGACGGGCGGCAGAGCCTGGTGCTGCTGCCCGAAATCGCGCTGACCGAGCCGTTCCTGCGCCGCTTCGGCGACCGGTTCGGGGTCGAGCCGGTGGCGTGGCATTCGGGCCTGCGTTCGACCCAGCGCCGCCGCGCGTGGCGGGCGATCGCCAGCGGTCAAGCGCTGGTGACGGTGGGCGCAAGGTCAGCACTGTTCCTGCCTTATGCCGATCTGGGGCTGATCGTCGTCGACGAAGCGCACGAGACCAGTTTCAAGCAGGAGGACGGCGTCCATTACCACGCCCGCGACGTGGCGGTGATGCGCGGCAAGTTCGAAGCGTGCCCGGTGATCCTGGCGTCCGCCACGCCCGCGATCGAGACGCGGCAGCAGGTGGCGCTGGGCCGTTATGCCGAGGTGCAACTGCCGGGGCGCTATGGCGCGGCCGAGATGCCGACGATCGAGGCGATCGACCTGATCGCGTCGCCGCCCGAGCGGGGCCGCTGGCTGGCACCCAAGCTGACGGCGGCTCTGGCCGATCGGCTGGAGAAGCAGGAACAATCGCTGCTGTTCCTCAACCGGCGGGGCTATGCGCCGCTGACCTTGTGCCGGACATGCGGGCACCGGTTTCAGTGCCCCAATTGCACGGCCTGGATGGTCGAGCACCGGCTGACGCGGCGGCTGGCCTGCCATCATTGCGGCCATATCGAGCCGGTGCCGCGCGCCTGCCCCGAGTGCAAGGAGGAGGACAGCCTGGTCGCGTGCGGCCCGGGGGTGGAGCGGATCGCCGACGAGGTCGCGGCGCTGTTCCCCGAGGCGAAGGTCGCGGTCGTCACGTCCGACACGATCTGGTCGCCGGCCAAGGCGGCCGAGTTCGTCGGGCGGATGGAGGCGGGCGACATCGACATCGTGGTCGGCACGCAGCTCGTGACCAAGGGGTATCACTTTCCCAATCTGACTCTGGTGGGCGTGGTCGACGCCGATCTGGGGCTCGACGGCGGCGATCTGCGCGCGGCGGAGCGGACGTTCCAGCAGATCCGGCAGGTGTCCGGCCGGGCGGGGCGGGGAGTGAAGCCGGGGCATGTCTATATCCAGACGCATTCGCCGACGGCGCAGGTGATGCAGGCGCTGGTGACGGGCGATGCCGAGGCGTTCTATGCGGCGGAAACCGAGGCTCGGGCGGAGGCCGGCGCGCCGCCATTCGGCCGTTATGCCGCGATCGTGGTATCGTC
>DASVUT010000160.1:0-4128 GCA_036386955.1 Sphingomonas sp.
AATGCGCCGGCACCTCACCCTCACGCCGCGCCACTCCGCTCGGCCAGTCCCGCCCGCTCTCGACCGCCACGAACCGCGCCGACACGCCCGGCGCATGCCGCACGGCATAATGCGCCTGCTCGACAGGGCAAGACGCGACGGTGGCGGCCGCCAGGGCCAGCAAGGACAACATCGGCTCTGTTCCTTCAGGCGTCTGTTCGGAGACGCGTCGTCATGCTCTCCGCTGGTTCTTCAATCCACCCCCCGATCGCTGAGAATCGGCAGCCTGCGATGCCCCCCCGTGTTCCCGCGAAGGCGGGAACCCAGTCCCGCCGCACGACCCGGCCTCCCACCTTCGCGGAAGCACCGTGACGACCTGCGATGAACCTTCCCGTGTTCCCGCGAAGGCGGGAACCCAGTCCCGCCGCACGACCCGGACGCCCGCCTTCGCGGGAGAACGGTGACGATCCCGCCGGCCGCGAGGTCATGACCACCCGCGCCGCCCGGCCTACCGCGCAGCTCCTCCCCTAATTACCGCGGCCCCGCCCCGGCGTTCCGCGTCTCGAATTAACGCAGCCTCCTCCCTCCCTCGTCACCCCGGGCTTGACCCGGGGTCCCGCTTCTTCTGTCGTCCTCCCGCCCCTCGATGGCCGGCCGCTTGAGCGACACGGTCGATCAGCACCGCCTGCTGCCACCGGCTCGGCGGCTTGTCGGTCCGGTGGATGCACCCCGACCAGCAACACGGCCGCGTCTTCCCCTCAACCAGCGCCTCGCGAGCCCGCGCGATCCGCCGCGCCCGCGTCGCCACCTGCCTGGCATCCTCCACCCAACAGATAAACTCGTTCCGCCCCAGCGGCGTCAGCGCGTTCCACGACGCCAGCACGCCCGCATCGGCGCGCAGCGCGGCCTGCAGGTCCTCGGGTGCTTGATGCACGGTGCCATGGGCGAAGGCTTCGGTCATCGACGCGCGCTCACCCGGCCCGTGCCTGGTTCAGGGCGAACAGCCGCGCCAGGATCACGTCGTCGCCCATCGCGCCCGCGCGCCAGTCATCGTTCCAGCCATAGGCGTCCGCCACCGCCTGATCGAGCGCGGCATGCGCGTTCGCCAGCCATTGCGGCCGCGCATTGTACAGGTTGGTCAGCGTCCGCTTCTTCAACTCCTTCGCCGCCGCCTCGTCTTTGGCCAAAATGCGGTCGGGATAGCCCGGCACGACCTCGGGCTCGCGCACCACCAGATCGGCGGGGTTCAGCCAATTCTCGCGCAGCTCGTTCAGCCGCGCCGCTGCGACGGCGATCGCCTGCGCGCGCGGGTCGTCCGCGTAGTCGGCGGCGGGGATGTCGGGGGTGAGGCCTTGGGGAAAAGGGAAGGTGAGAAATACAGCCGTGTTGGAGTACGTAACATCATTACCGGCGCCGATCCAAGAGCAAGTCGCTATCGTCCATACTTCGTGGAAGCGTGAGTGGAGGATACCGAGCGAAGTATAGTCGTCACGTGCAACGACGACCAGCTTTTGATCGGGGAGAATGGCCCGGTTCAGGAAGCCGAACGTGCGATAGCTGGAAACCATCGGCGTCCCAATGTACTGGTGTATGCTGGCAAGCGCCCGACGCATTGCTGGGCGGCTGCGAGCGTGCCGCCACCATATCTCACGTTCGAGTTGCGCGCGTACTACAAACGAACCGTCTTCTTTTTTCCTTTGGCGGTATGGGCGCACCCGCGCGTCGATATACTGGAAAGGCTGCTCGTAAAGAGCGGCATCTTCACAGGTCATCTCCACGCCGAAATCTACAACCCACTTATCCGGTCGCTCACCGTTGAAATCGTCGCCGTTCAGGGTCGGCCTTAAAACCTCGGAGTTCGCCCTACCATTTACGTTTGCCGGGGCGCGTAACATATCTCGGGCCAGACTAGCTGAAATCTCAAAGTCGCCGTTCAGGATGACACCTACAAAGCAGGAACCGACATTCTGCTTCAGCGGTGAAGCCGATGTAATGTCATAACCGTTCGGTGCGCTCAAATCCGACAGTATGGACGTAACTGGCAGACCGTTTAGCGATCCTGCTCCCGCAACGGGGGAGAACGATACTAATGACACTCGAACTGATGCACCGTTGACGGTCCATTCTTCGTCACTCCATGCGTCAAAGATGCAGCCAGCATCAACAATCGGCTTAAGCACTTTGCGATTGGCACCGCTTCGAATGCTGTTCGTCGCGACCAACCCGGCACGCTCCAGCCCCTTGCCAACCATCATCGCCCAAGCCTTGGCGAACCAGTAGCAGACCAGATCGACCCCGCCCGGCACCTCCGGCCACGCCTTGCGCAGCGCGCGCGTGTACGCCTCCCCCAGCTCCCCGATCATCTTCTTGTTGCCCAGGAACGGCGGGTTCCCCACCACCACATCCGCCTCGGGCCACTCCGCTTGGCTGCCATCCGCGTTCAGCACCGCATCCCGGCATTCGATCGTGTCCAGCGGCCGCAGGATCGGGTTCCGCGCCGCGTCGAAGCCGTTGCGGCGCATCCACTGGATCTCGCCGATCCACACCGACACCCGCGCCAGCTCCGCCGCATAGGGGTTGATCTCGATCCCCAGCACGCTTTCCGGCCCCACCCGCGGAAAGCCACGCGGCAGGCCCAGCGCCTCGGCGTCCAGGTTCGCGCGGTGCTCGATGTCCTTGAGCGACCGCAGCGCGACATACAGGAAATTGCCCGATCCGCATGCCGGGTCGAGCACGCGGAACCGCGCCAGCCGCTCGATGAACGCCGAATGGATCGCGCCCGCCTCACCCGACAGCTTCTCCGCCCGGCGCTTCTCGGCGGGGGTCAACAGCCGCTCGGCCGTGCGCCTGGGCGCGCTGTCGATCAGTGCGGTGATGCGGGCCAGCGCCGCCGCCCATTCCGCCTCCAGCGGCTCGATGATCACGGGCCGCACGATCATCATGATCTTGTCGCGGTCGGTATAATGCGCGCCCAACTGGCTGCGCTTGGCCGGGTCCAGCCCGCGTTCGAACAAGGTTCCCAGGATCGACGGGTCGATCTGTGACCAGTCGCGCCTGGCCGCCTTCAACAGCGCCTCGATGTCGTCGCCGTCTACGGCCAGGACATGGTCGTCGCCGAACAGCCCGCCGTTGAACCAGTCGATCGAGGTAAAGCCCACCTTGCCGCCCGGCCGCGCCATTGCGCCGAACAGCGTCGCGGCATTCTCGGCGAACTCGGCCGGGTTGCGCCGGCTCAGCTCCAGCATCCGCGTGAACAGGTCGTCGGGCAGCAACCCGACATCCTCGGCGAACATGCAGAAGACGAGCTGGTTGACGAAATGCGCCACCAACCCCGCCTCATGCCCGCGGTCGCGCAGCCGCTGCGCCAGCCCCGCGAACTCGCCCGCCGTTTCCTCGGTCAGCTCCTGCCGCGATTTGAGCGGTTTGAATGCGTCCGGGTCGACGAACGCCGCCTTCAACCGCGCCCGCGCCTGCCCGTCGATCAGGTCGTCCAGCGTGAACTCATGCCGCTCCTGGACCGTGTTGGTCCAGTTGGTGCGCACGATCACCCGGTTCATGTCCGATACGATCAGCAGCGGCGGGTTTTCCAGCGCGACCGCATATTGCAGCAACTGCGCGTTCGCCTTGTCCAGGTTCGCGTGCCGCCCCTTATACTCCCAGGCGAAACACCCCTTGCGCCACACATCGGCCCAACCCTCGCCCCCGCTGGTCTTGGTCGCGCCCTTTTCGAACGTGAACCATTCGCCCGTCGGGTCGGCCGACACCGGGTCCAGCACCCCCAACAACGCGCACAGATCGTTGAAATGGCTCTGCGACGCCGATCGCTCCTTCAACTCCACGTCACGCCATTTCCGTGCGAATTCGTGCGGTGTCATGATGCTCCCAGCGTCGATGGACGCGCGCGCCGCGTGATCCGCGCCGTGTTCATGCCCCGGTGATAGAATGCCGCAAAGAAAGGAGCCACCCCCGACCCCTCCACGAAGGCGTGGAGGGGAGCAAAAAAGCGGCCCGCATCCTACTCCCCCTCCACGCCTTTGTGGAGGGGGCCGGGGGGTGGCCCCTTCTCCCCTTCACTCCCAACCAAACGAAAAGGGGCCCAGTGTCGCCACCGAGCCCCTCCTCACATCACCCTAAGCGGCGCGGGACCGT
>DASVUT010000161.1:0-6592 GCA_036386955.1 Sphingomonas sp.
CGATCGCGAACGGCGCGCTGTACGCGCTGACGCAGGACAATCAGCTGTTCGCGATCGATCAGACCAACGGGCAGGTTCAATGGGCGGCATCGGGTACGCTGGAAACGCAGGGCGTGTTCGGCGTCGGTGCGCCCGCGGTCAGCCAGGGCTCGATCGTCACGGGCTATTCTTCCGGCGAACTCAGCGCCTATCGGTACGAGAATGGCCGCGTCCTGTGGCAGGACGCGCTCAGCCGCACGTCGGTCTCGATCTCGGTGTCGAGCCTCGCCGATATCGATGCGAGCCCGGTGATCGACAATGGCCGCGTCTATGCGGTGGGCGAGGGCGGCCGCATGGTCGCGCTGGAACTGTCCACCGGTCAGCGGCTTTGGGAGCAGAACTTCGCCGGCATCTCGACGCCCTGGATCGCAGGCGAATGGCTGTTCGTGGTAACCGACGACGCGCGGCTCGTGTGCCTGGCCCGGACCACGGGCAAGGCGCGTTGGATCGCGCAGTTGCCCCGGTACGGCAACGAGAAGAAGCGCTCGGATCCGGTCATCTGGTACGGCCCCGTGCTGGCGGGCAACCGGCTGGTGCTGACCAATTCGCGCGGCGAGATCGCCTATGTCTCGCCAACCGACGGCAGCGTGCAGCAGACGATCGAAGTGGGTGGTGCCTTCACCCTGCCACCGATCGTCGCGAACCAGACGCTGTACACGCTCGATGAGGCGGGGACGATCGCAGCCTATAGGTGACGCCCGCGCCCGCATAGGCTACGGCGCGGCCATGCCAAAGCTCCCCACGGTCGCGATTATCGGCCGGCCCAATGTCGGCAAGTCGACCCTGTTCAACCGTCTCGTCGGCAAGAAGCTCGCGCTGGTCGATGATCGCCCCGGCGTCACGCGCGACCGGCGGGAGGGCGATGCCCACCTGATCGGGCTCAATTTCCGCATCATCGACACCGCCGGTTACGAGGATCACGACGCCGCCACGCTGCCCGGCCGGATGCGGATGCAGACCGAGGCCGCCGTCGCGGACGCCGATGTGGCGCTGTTCGTCATCGATGCACGCGCCGGCATCGTGCCGCTGGATGAAGAGATCGCGCGGTGGCTGCGCGGATCGACGACACCGATCGTGCTGGCCGCTAACAAGGCCGAAGGCAAAGCGGGCGATCAGGGCGTGCTGGAGGCGCTTGCGCTCGGCTTTGGCGATCCCGTCCAGCTGTCGGCCGAACATGGCGAGGGCATGGGCGACCTGTTCGACGCGCTGTTACCGCACCTGGAGGGCCGCGAGGAGGTCGAGGAGGAGCCCGAGGATGACGAGGACCCCGACGCGATCCTCAAGCTCGCCATCGTCGGCCGCCCCAATGCGGGCAAATCGACGCTGATCAATCGCATCCTGGGGCAAGATCGGCTGATCACCGGGCCCGAAGCCGGGATCACGCGCGATTCGATCGCGGTCGATTGGGTCTGGCACACGCGTGACGGCCGCGCGCGCAACGTCCGGCTGATCGACACCGCGGGCATGCGCAAGCGCGCCAAGGTGCAGGACAAGCTGGAAAAGCTGTCCGTCGCCGACGCCCTGCGCGCGGTCGATTTCGCCGAGGTGGTCGTGCTGTTGCTCGATGCGACGCTGGGGCTGGAGGCGCAGGACCTGCGCATCGCCGACCGCGTGCTGGAGGAGGGCCGCGCGCTCGTCATCGCGCTGAACAAATGGGACGTGGCCGAGAACGCGTCATCGCTGTTCAACGGCGTCAAGAAGGCGCTGGAGGATGGGCTCAGCCAGGTGAAGGGCGTCACCGTCGTCACCGTCTCGGGCGCGACGGGCAAGGGGGTCGACCAGCTGATCGGCGCCGCGTTCGAGGCGCGGGCGGCGTGGAGCAAGCGCGTCGGCACGGGCGAGCTCAACCGCTGGTTCGAACGCGCGATCGACGCCAATCCGCCACCGGCACCCGGCGGGAAGCGGATCAAGATGCGCTACGTCACCCAGGTCAAGTCGCGCCCGCCCAGCTTCGTGATCTTCGGCACACGGGTCGACCAGTTGCCCGCCAGCTACGAACGTTATCTGATCAATTCGATGCGCCGCGACTTGGGCTTCGATGGCGTGCCTGTCCGTTTGTCGCTGCGCGCGCCCAAGAATCCGTTCGACAAGGCCGCGGACTAACCCTCTGTTTACCCTCGGGGCGTAGGACGGTGACCGGGAGCGCGACGAAAACCATGGTCGTCGGCGAAGGAGTATGCCGTGTCGTTCGAGGGCAGCACGTTGATCGATTGGACGGCATACGCGCAGGCGCGTAGCGAACTGGGGGCAGGGTTCGTTCGCATCCTGGGCTATTTTCGTGAGGACGGCGTCAAATCGGTCGCCGCGATCGAGGCCGGGATGCGCGCCAAGAGCGCCGCCGCGATGGTGATCCCCGCCCACACGCTGAAGGGCGAGGCTCGCCAGTTCGGGGCCGAACCGCTCGCCGCGCTCGCCGAGCAGATCGAGAATGTCGCACGCGACTGCGTCGAGATGCAGGATACCCCCGATGAGGCGCTCAAGCCCGTCGCGGCGCTCCGCCCGCTGTTCGAGGAAACGCTGACCCTGCTGGAGCGCGAGGCGAACCCGATCGTCGTTCGCCGGGGCCCATCGGCAGGTGGCGTCGGCTTCGGACGCCGGCCCGGCTGAGGCCGGCGTTCGTCCGGCACCTCAGCGGATCAGATAAAGAACGAGATACCGGGCGACTAGGGCGACCATGATCCAGCGGCACCAGCGCTGATCCCGCACGCCGATCGCCGCGATCATCAGGGCGGCCAGCACCAGCGTCATGCCCGCGCTGAACGGTTGGAACAGCCGCGCCGCGATCACGGGAACGCTGGCATACCACGCCATCTGCATGACGAGCAGAGCCAGCATGATCCCGACCACCACGCGCCGAACCCGGAAGAAATGCGTGTCGAAATGCGGCTGCGTCTCCACGGCACGTGGAAACACCAGATGCGCGGCGACGTAATAGGCGCTGGCGAAGATCGTGATCGCCAGCAGCCCGACGGCCGACATGGTGACCGTCTCGCGTGTGGCCCAGGCGGCGAGCCAGAACGACAGCAGGTCGAGCATCACGAACGCGCCCAGCAACGGCGTCAAGACCCCGAAGCGCACGGTGGCGTTCGGCCGCAGCCTGGCCTCGATCGCGCGCGCCAGTCCTCCCAGCACCTCGGCGATCGACAGCCCGAGCAGCAGCCCGAACAGCGCGAAGATGAACTCGAATTCGCTCACGCCGGTGCGATCACGCCAGCGCCGCGTCCGTGCCCATCAGCGCGGGAAAGAAGCCTTCGTGCGCCGTGCGCAGCGTATCGAGTGCCAGGACATCGTCGCGGTCGGGGCGTTCGAAGATCAGGCGTTTGCCGCCCGTGCGCCCCATCGGCTCAGCCTCGACCCCCGCGGCATGGGCGGCACCCATGAAGTCGAGCAGCGCGTGGTCGTGGACGGTGACGATATAAACGCCTTGATCCTCGGCGAAGAAAGATCGCGCGCAATCGAACGGCTGTTTGCGGTCGATCATCGCGCCGATATTGCCCGCCAGCGCCATCTCCGCGATCGCGACCGCGACGCCGCCATCGGCGACGTCATGGCACGCCGACAGCATCCCGGCCCCGATCGCCTTGCGGATCAGCTCGCCCGCGCGGCGTTCGGCGGCGAGATCGACCGGCGGCGGCGGGCCGGCATCCACGCCGCCGCGGCCATGGCATTCGCGCAGCCACAGCGACTGGCCCAGATGCCCGCCGCGCGTGCCGACCGCCATGATGATGTCGCCCGCTCCCTTGAACGCCAGCGTGCAGCTCTTGCCATGATCCGCCAGCAACCCGACGCCGCCGATGGCCGGGGTGGGCAGGATCGCCGATCCGCCGCCCGTCGCCTTGCTTTCATTGTACAGGCTGACATTGCCCGACACGATCGGGTAGTCGAGCTGGCGGCAGGCATCGGCCATGCCCTCGATACAGCCGACGAACTGGCCCATGATCTCGGGCCGCTGCGGGTTGCCGAAGTTCATGCAATCGGTCGCGGCGATCGGCGTCGCGCCGACCGCGCACAGGTTGCGCCATGTCTCCGCGATCGCCAGCCGCCCGCCTTCGACCGGATCGACGAAGCAATAGCGCGGGGTGCAATCGGTGGTGATCGCGAGCGCCTTGTTGGTTCCATGCACGCGCACGACCGCGGCATCGCCGCCCGGGCGCTGCACGGTGTCGGCACCGACCTGCGTATCATATTGCTCCCAGATCCAGCGGCGGCTGGCGAGATCGGGTGAGCCCATCAGCGTAAGGAGGTCGGCGGCGATGTCGCGACTGATGGGCAGGTCGCTGAGCGGAGCCGGAGGAGGTGTCGGCGTCCATGGCCGGTCATAACAGGGCGCATCATCGGCCAGCGGCCCAAGCGGAATGTCGCACACCGTTTCGCCCCGGTGCTTCAACACCATGCGGCCGGTGTCGGTGACGCGGCCGATGACCGCGAAGTCGAGCTCCCATTTGCGGAATATCGCCTCCGCCTCGGGCTCGCGCCCTGGCTTGAGCACCATCAGCATGCGTTCCTGCGATTCCGACAGCATCATCTCATACGCCGTCATGCCCTCCTCGCGCTGGGGCACGTCATCCATGATCAGCTCGATGCCGACGCCGCCCTTGCTCGCCATCTCGACGCTGGACGAGGTGAGGCCGGCGGCGCCCATGTCCTGGATCGCGACGATCGCGTCCGATGCCATCAATTCCAGGCACGCCTCGATCAGCAGTTTCTCGGTGAACGGGTCACCGACCTGCACGGTGGGCCGCTTCTCGTCCGCGTCGTCGCCGAAATCGGCGGACGCCATGGTCGCGCCGTGGATGCCGTCGCGCCCGGTCTTCGACCCGACATAGACGATCGGGTTGCCGATCCCGCTCGCGGCCGAATAGAAGATCTTGTCCTGATCCGCGATACCCACCGTCATCGCGTTGACCAGGATGTTCCCGTCATAGGCGGGGTGAAAGTTCACCTCGCCGCCGACCGTCGGCACGCCGACGCAATTGCCATAGCCGCCGATCCCGTGAACGACGCCGGCGATCAGATGACGCATCCGGGGGTGATCGGGCCGGCCGAAGCGCAGCGCGTTCATGTTGGCGATCGGGCGCGCGCCCATGGTGAACACGTCGCGCAGAATTCCGCCGACGCCGGTCGCCGCCCCCTGATAAGGCTCGATATAGCTGGGGTGGTTGTGGCTCTCCATCTTGAAGATCGCGGCCTGACCGTCGCCGATGTCGACCACGCCCGCATTCTCGCCGGGACCGCAGATGACGCGCGGGCCCGTCGTCGGCAGCTTCTTCAGGTGAATACGGCTCGACTTGTACGAACAATGTTCGGACCACATGACCGAGAAGATGCCGAGCTCCACCAGGTTCGGCGCGCGGCCGAGCGCGTGGAGAACGCGGTCATATTCGTCGGGGGACAGGCCGTGCTCGGCGACGATCTCGGGCGTGATGGTCATGGCGCGCGAATAGCCCCGCGCCGCCGGCGGCGCTACCCGGATCATTGCGTGCGGACACGAGCAGCGATACGCTAAGCCCGTTCATCTGGGGAGTAGTTGTATGTTGTGGGCGATTGTTCTGGCACTGGCGGGGCCAAGCGGGGCCATGACCGGCGACTTCGATCGGGACGGGCGCGTTGATCGTGTGCTGGTCGAAAAGCGAGGCGGCCAGTACAACATCATGATGTACCGTTCGTTCGGGGACGTCGTGCCCGTCGAGATGAACATCCCCGTGACCGAAGATTTCAAGCTCAGAAAGGTCAACCGGGTTGACCGCGTGACCGCGTGCAACTTTGCGTCTCTCTCGCGCTATGCCTGCGACGCGGGCGACGTGCTGCAATTCGGCAGTGCAACCCAGAGCGCGATGGCTGTTTGGAACGGTGTACGCTTCATCGTTTTCCGCCCGCCCGTCGGTCAAACAGCGGCAAAGTAAGGCTCCTGCGCGTCATCCGAGCGCCAGGAACTCGGGCGGAACTGCGTCGGCAAGCCACACGCCATTCCCCGTCAGGAGAAACTAATGGCCCCCCGCCGCTATATCGCCCGACCTGACGGCCAGGATGACGGGCTTTCCACGACGCCCGCCGACCAGGGCCGCAGCGCCGCGGTCGGCGGAAAGATCAACATGGTGTCGAGCCATCGGCTTCAGCCCGTCCGCCAGGATCGCCGGCACCGATCGAACGACGGTGCCGTGGTAGAGGATCGCCGGCGGCTCGGTTCTGGGCCAATCGAGCGTGACCCGTACCGAATGGCCCTGGCGCGCTCGGATGCGGTTGTTGTCGGGCGAGAGTTCGAAATGCCCCTTGTCGCTGTCCGCTACGATTGCCGCCAGTCGCTTGCCATCGATGTCCAACCCTTGCGCGTGGAGCGCCGCGATCACGGCGTCCGTCGCGGCCCAGCCATGCGAGTCGAGCACCAGCCCAGCATTGTCGGGGCGATGCCGCAGCCAATAGGACATCGTCTTGGAGACCGCCGTGTCGGCCGACATCAAGCGTAAGGCGGCTGGTGGTATCCGGCTGGCGACAGCGTGAAGATTTCGCAGCCTGTATCGGTAATGCCAATCGAATGTTCGAACTGCGCCGAGAG
>DASVUT010000162.1:0-1815 GCA_036386955.1 Sphingomonas sp.
GCCCTGGCTGGGCTCCCGCCTTCGCGGGAGCACAAGGGGTTAGCGCCCGGGCTTGGGGCTTGGCGATGCCGTCGGTGTCGGAACAGCCGCGGAGGTCGGTACCGCCCGTGGTGACCGGCGAATGCCGTCCAGCTCGACCGGGCCCTTCGTCGGCACCGGCACAGGGACCGCGGCGGGGGCGATCGGCATGCCGCTCATTAGCACCTGCTGCTTCATGCACTGCGCCGCGGGGCGCTTGACTTCGCGGCAATTCCATAGCGTCCGCTCCAGGCCAAGCTCACGATCGCGGATGTAGCTGAAGCTCATATTGGCGATCTGTTCGGCGACGAGCGGCAAAGCGCCCGGCGTCTTCTTGGCGTCGGTCCAGGCGGAATAGCGGCAGATCGGCCGGTCGCCGCACGCGGCCAGCGCCAAGGACGGCCAGGCGTCCGGGGCGAGCGCGGATGGTAGGGTCTGGAGGAAGATGTCGCCTTCGACGGGCAACTGCGCCTCGCCCGTGATGGCGGCCACGGCCTCTTCCATGGCGGTACCCGCATCCTCCATCGCCGCGCCTGTCCGGTGCGCGCTGGAGATCGCCGCCAGTTTCTCGATAACCGGTTCGGCCCCGGTGCGCTGACGGTTGAAGGCGGGCGGGGTCCCCCACCAACCCGTCCAGCGGAAGAACAGATGCGTGCGCACGCGCGCCAGCTTGTCCAGGCTCGACTGCCAATAGGGCACGACCCAGTCGGTGTGGTAATGCGTGGCATAGCCGACGGCGGGGAACACCGCGCCCGACAGCGCCAGCTCGGCAACCTCTCGCGCGCGCTTCCATCCGGCTTCGCTCGGTTGCCAGCGCGTGATCGCGCCGTCGCAGCTGAAGGTGAATTGGCAGCCGGTCGAGCGGTCCTGCCCTTCGAACACCACGCCGCAGACGGTCTTGGGGAAGGCAGGGTGTCGCAGCCGGTTGAGAATCACCTGCGCCACAGACCGTTGGCCGAGCGTATCGTCGCCCGCTTCGTAGATGACGCCCGCCGCCAGGCAGTCGAGCGCGCGCGCACGGTCCTCGATCGAGCCGGCGAAGCGGAACGGCCGCGCGGGCGGGTTGGGGCCGGTGACGAAGGGGACCGTCTCGTTGAAGGCGCGCGCGTCGTCCAGGCTGAGATCGACCAGCCGGACCGGCTCGACCGGCGGCAGTTCGGCCTGCGACAGCACACGGCGAGGGGGCAGCTTGGCGCGCACGTCCACCGGCTGCGGGATCACGGGCGGATACGCGACCACCAGCGCCGGCGCGATCACCGCCGTCGCGGCGATCGCGCCCAGGATCGAATGAAGCGGACGGATCACTCGGGCAGGAAGTCCGGCACCGACAGGTATCGCTCGCCCGTGTCGTAGTTGAACCCGAGCACGCGGACGGTGTCGGGCAGGTCGGGCAGTTTCTGCAGGATCGCCGCGAGCGTCGCGCCCGAGCTGATCCCGACGAGCATGCCTTCTTCCGCGGCTGCGCGCCGGGCCATGTCCTTGGCGACGGCGGCATCGACCTCGATCACGCCGTCGAGCGCGGCGGTGTGGAGATTGGCGGGAATGAAGCCGGCGCCGATGCCTTGGATGGGGTGCGGCCCTGGGGTGCCGCCCGCGATCACCGGCGATGCGGCGGGCTCCACGGCGTAGACCTTCAATTGCGGCCAGACCTTCTTGAGCGTCTCGGCGACCCCGGTGATGTGCCCGCCGGTGCCGACGCCGGTGATCAGCACGTCGATGGGCGTTTCGGCGAAGTCGCGCAGGATCTCCTGCGCGGTCGTGCGGACGTGGATGTCGATATTGGCGGGATTTTCGAAC
>DASVUT010000163.1:0-6368 GCA_036386955.1 Sphingomonas sp.
CGGCCCGAGCGGCACGGTCTCGCCACCGCGGCGCACCTTGTGGCCGACCGTGTCCATTTCGAGATCGGCATAGGCGAGCACTTCGCCGGCGAGCGCCGGGCGGACGCGGCGGAGCACGGCGGCCACGCGGGCGACGAGCTCACGCGGGGAAAAGGGCTTGGTGACGTAATCGTCCGCACCGGTTTCCAGCCCGCGAACGCGATCCTCCTCCTCGCCCCGGGCGGTCAGCATGATGATGGGCACGTTCTGCGTTTCGGGCGCGCGGCGCAGGCGACGGCAGACCTCGATCCCCGACAGGCTTTCGACCATCCAGTCGAGCAGCACGATGTCGGGCGTGCGTTCGCGCGCCAGCAGCAACGCTTCCTCGCCATCGGGCGTGTGGACGACGTCGAAATCCTCGCGTTTGAAGTGGAAAACGAGCAGTTCGGCAAGAGCTGCATCGTCTTCGACCAGGAGCATTCGGGCGCGGGCCATGTGCTTACTCCGTTGCGGGCGCGCCGCGATCGCGGTCGGCCATCTGGGTGCCGGTGGCGGCGAAATGAACCATCTCGGCGACATTGGTCGCGTGATCGCCGATCCGCTCGAGGTTCTTGGCGACGAAGAGCAGATGCGCGACCTGGCTGATCGTCTTGGGGTTTTCGACCATATAGGTGACGAGCGTTCGGAAGATCGAGTCGTAGAAATCGTCGAGCGCGCGGTCGCTGGCATGGACGCGGATCGCCTCCACCGCATCGCGCGCCGCAAAGGCGTCGAGCGCGTCATGGACCATCTCGGCGGCCATGCGACCCATGGCGGGGATCGTGGACACCGGCTCGATCCGGTATTCGCTTTCGATCAGCGGCACGCGCCGGGCGATGTTCTTGGCGTAATCGCCGATCCGTTCGAGCACGCCCGCGATCTTGAGCGCGGCCACGACCTCGCGCAGGTCGACCGCCATGGGCGCGCGCAACGCGATGATGCGCACCACCAGGCGTTCGATCTCCGCCTCGATCGCATCGATCGCGGCGTCCTGCTCCCGGACCCGTTCGGCAAGGCCGAGGTCGTTGCGCTGGAGCGCGAGCATGGCCCCGGCGATGGCGCTTTCGGCCATGCCCCCCATCTGGCTGATGAGCCCGCGAAGTTCGCCCATATCATTGTCGAAAGCGGTCAAGGTGTGATGGATCATGGGTTCGCCCTCAGCCGTATCGGCCGGTGATATAGTCGCGGGTGCGGACTTCGCGCGGGTTGGTGAAGATGTCGGGCGTGTCGCCGAACTCCACCAGCCGCCCGGCGTCGAAGAATGCGGTCTTCTGACTGACCCGCGCCGCTTGTTGCATGTTGTGCGTGACGATCGCGATGGCATAGCGACCGCGAAGGCCGTGGATCAGCTCCTCGATCCGCGCGGTCGCGATCGGATCGAGCGCCGAGCACGGCTCGTCCATCAGGATGACTTCGGGGTCGACGGCGATGGCGCGTGCGATGCACAGCCGCTGCTGCTGCCCGCCCGACAAGGTCGTGCCGCTGTCACGCAAGCGGTCCTTGACCTCGTCCCACAGCCCGGTTCGGCGCAGCGACCCTTCGACCACCGCCTCCAACTCGTCGCGCCCCGCCGCCAGCCCGTGGATGCGCGGGCCGTACGCCACGTTCTCGAAGATCGATTTGGGGAAGGGGTTGGGCTTCTGGAACACCATCCCGACGCGCGCGCGCAGCGTCACCACGTCCATCGCGGGGGCGTAGATCTCCTCCCCGTCGAGCGTGATCGACCCTTCGACACGAGCGCTGGCGACCGTGTCGTTCATGCGGTTGAGCGTGCGCAGGAAAGTCGACTTGCCGCACCCCGACGGGCCGATCAGCGCGACGACGTCATCGATGCCGATGTCGATCGACACGCCGTCGATAGCGCGTTTTTCGCCATAGAACACGCTCACATCGCGCGCGCGGATCAGGGGCGCCGCGCTCACCAGCGCACCTGGAATCGGTGGCGCAGCGCGATGGCGGCGGCGTTGATGACGAGCAGGACGCCCAGCAGCACGATGATCGCTGCCGATGTCTTTTCCACGAACCCTTGCCCGACCTGATCCGACCACAGGAAGATCTGCACCGGCAACACGGTCGCGGGGTCGCTGAGCCCGACTGGTGGCCCCGCGATGAAGGCGCGCATCCCGATCATCAGCAGCGGGGCGGTTTCGCCGAGCGCGCGGCCGGTACCGATGATCGTGCCGGTCAGGATGCCCGGCAGCGCCAGCGGCAGCACATGGTGGAACACGACCTGTACGCGGCTGGCGCCGACCGCGCGCGCCGCATCGCGGACGGATGGCGGCACGCCGCGGATCGCGGCGCGTCCGGCGATCACGATCACCGGCATCGTCATCAGGGCCAGCGTCAGCCCACCGACCAGCGGGACCGATCGCGGCAGCCCGAGCGTGCCGAGGAAGAAGGCCAGCCCAAGCAGCCCGAAGATGATCGACGGCACGGCGGCCAGATTGTTGATCGCCACCTCGATCAGGTCGGTCCAGCGGTTCCGCCCGGCAAATTCCTCCAGATACAGCGCCGCCAGCGTGCCAATGGGGAACGCGATCGCCAACGTCACCGCCATGACCAGGAGCGATCCCTTCAGCGCCCCCCATATACCCGCCCGCGTAGGATCGGTCGCGTCCGACCCGGTCAGGAATGACCAGGCGGGGCCGGTGGACAGGCGCGGGGCCAGCCGCGCGACGATTGCCTCCCCTTGCGGTGAGCCGTCGCGCTTCCACGCCTGGTCCACATGCTCGGCGACCGGCAGCGTGAACGTCGCGCGGGTGTTCAGCAGCGAGGGATCGGCGACGATCGCGTCGCGCACGCGCAGCCAAGCGCCGTCGGACAGCAGGTCGGGTGCCAGGCGCGTCGCCGCACCCGCCACCGCTGGCTCCAACCCCGCCTCCGCCAGCGCCAGCCGCGCGCCCGGCCCGCGCAGCATCGCGGGCGTGATCGGCAACCGAGCGGCGGCCAGATCAATCGTCAGCGTCACGCGCGTTTCGGTGAAGCCGCGCCACCCCTGCGCCACGATCGTCGCCAGCAGCACGAGCAGGAACGCCCCCGCCGTCAACACCGCCGCCGCGCCGAGCAGGCGGAAACGGCGTTCGGCGGCATGACGCTGCCGACGGCGGCGATCGGCCAGGGCGAGCGCCTTATTCATAAGCCTCCCGGTACCGTTTCACGATCGTCAGCGCGATCACGTTCAGCAAGAGCGTGACCAGGAACAGGGTCAGCCCGAGCGCGAAGGCGGCCAGCGTCTTGGCGCTGTCGAACTCCGCCTCGCCGGTCAGAAGGTCGACGATCTGGCGGGTCACGGTGGTCGCGGGCGCGAACGGATTGGCGGTCAGCGTCGCGACGCCGCTGGCGACCATGACCACGATCATCGTTTCGCCGATCGCCCGGCTGACCGCGAGCAGCACGCCGCCGACGATGCCGGGAAGTGCCGCGGGCACGAGCACGCGCCGGATGGTTTCGGACGGGGTCGCGCCCATCGCCAGGCTGCCGTCGCGCATCGCCTGCGGCACGGCGGCCAGGCTGTCGTCGGCGAGCGAGGATACCAAAGGCACGATCATCACGCCCATGACCAGCCCCGCCGCCAGCGCGCTTTCGCCCGACGCGTTGGCGATGCCCAGGCCGACCCCCAGATCACGCACCGCCGGCGCCACCGTCAGCGCGGCAAAATAGCCGTAGACGACGGTGGGAATCCCCGCCAGCAGTTCCAGGATCGGCTTCACCCATGCCCGCGTCGCGGCGGCGGCATATTGGGTCAGGTAGATCGCGCTCATCAGCCCGAGCGGAACAGCGACCGCCATCGCGATCACCGCACCGATCAAGAACGTCCCCCAGAACAAGGGCACCGCGCCCAGGCTGGCACCCGGATCGCGCGGGTCGATGACCTGCGGGCTCCAATGCGTACCGAACAGGAATTGGGTGATCGGCACCTGTCCGAAGAACCGCCCCGCCTCCCACATCAGCGACGCGACGATGCCGATCGTGGTCAGCACGGCGACGAGCGACGCGCCGAGCAGCGCCGCCATGACCCATCGCTCGGTGCGGGCGCGCGCCGCGAAGGCGGGAGCCACGCGCGCATAGGCGACGGCACCTCCGGCCAGCGCGAGCAGCAGCGTGGCGGCGCTCGCGATCCAGTCATAGCGCGATTGCGCGGCGGCATAGGCGGGGGCCAGCGCGTCGGCGCGCGTATCGAACCCGCTGGCGCGGCGTCCCTGCGACAGCGCCCGCGCTTCGGCCAGGATCGACGCCCTAGTCAGCCCCGGTGCCGGCAGCGTCGATGCGACCGGCGTCGCGAGTACCGCGTTCGTCACCAACGCGGGGCTCGCCAGCGCCCAGATGCCAAGGAACAGCAGCGGCGGTGCGATCGCACCGATCGCGACATACCAGCCGTGATGCCCCGCGCGCGAACTGGTGCGGGTCGGGCCGGCAAAGGCCGCCGCGCGCCCGCGCCCGACGAGCCAGGCGACCAGCCCGAGCCCCGCGAGCAGCAGCAGGATCAGCGGTCCCGGCATCAGCCCCGATCCAGCATGCGCGGGTCGAGCGGCGTTTCCCGCGCGACGACAGCCGCCGACCGAGCGCGGACAGCTGCGGGCGCGATGATCAGCCCATGGCGCGCGAGCGCCCCCCCGGGCCCCCAGGCGGCCGCGTAAAGCCGCAGAAACGCGCGCAGGCCCGGCACCGCGCCAAGATGCGCGCGCTTGACGTACAGGAACAAGGGCCGCGCGCCCGGATAGCGCCCGTCGGCGATCGCGGCATAGGAGGGCGCGACACCCGACAGCGCAATCCCGTTCACCGCGCCGGCATTGCCCACCAGGTAGCTATAGCCGACGACGCCGATCGCCTGCGGGTCCGCGCGCAGCTTCTGGACGACGAAATTGTCGTTCTCGCCGGAATCGACATAATGGCCGTCGTCGCGAACGCGGGTGCACAGCGCTCGGTGCGCGTCGGGATCGCGCGCGGCGAGCGCACGCGCGGCAGGATCCACCGCGTCGCAGCCGGGCGTCAGGATCAGTTCGGACAGGGCATCGCGCGTGCCGCTGGTCGATGGCGGGCCATAGACCCGGATCGGCGTCGGCGGCAGATCGGCATCGATATCGGCCCAGGTCCGGGCGGTGTTCGCGCGCCCGCCCGGGGTCGCGGCGATGGCGCGGTACAGGGTGGCTGGGCTCAGCGTGAGCCGTGGCCCGTTCTTGGCGGCGGCCAGTGCGATGCCGTCGATGCCGAGCTGGATCTCCAGGACGTCGCCCGCGCCATTGCGGGTGCAATTGGCATATTCGGACGGCTTCATCCGGCGCGACGCGTTGGCGATGTCGGGATAGCGCGGGCCGACCCCGCCACAGAACAGCTTCAACCCCGCGCCGGTGCCCGTCGCCTCGATGACGGGCGTGGCGGCGTCGGGATCGCTGGCGACGAACTGTTCGGCGACGACGGTGGTGAAGGGGTAGACCGTCGACGACCCGACCACGGTGATCTGCGCGCGCGCGCCACTGCCGCTCGCCTGATCCTGGCAGGCGCCGAGCACGCCCAGGGCGGCGACGAGAAGGCGCGCGAGTTTCATGGCAGGCCCAAGCCATGTGACGATGCGGTTACGCCATTATGACAGCGGCTTGGTGGCGTAGCATCGACGATCCGGGAGCGAGCGCTCGGCTGATGCGGTTAAAGTAACAAGAGATTGGTTCGCTCGGAGGCGCAGATGACGCGGAGAAGGAGAATACCGGGCGACCCGTTGGCCGGACCCAGCAACGAGCAAAATGGTGTAAGCGCGCTTCGCGTGCACGCGATCGCGCCTGCCGGCCGCCACCGCCATCTTCTCCGCGTCCTCTGCGCCTCCGCGCGAAAATTTCTTCCACTTCTCAAGATGCGAGCGTCCACGCATGATATTTGGGCGCGCAGCCGCTCAACAGGTCAGTCAATCAGGGGCAAGGTCACGGTCACGGTGGTGCCGGTGCCCAGCTTGCTGGTGAGGTCGAAGCGGCCGCGGTGGCGTTCGACGATGTGTTTGACGATCGCTAGGCCCAGGCCCGTGCCGCCCAGCGCGCGGCTGCGGCCGGCATCGACGCGGTAGAAGCGTTCGGTCAGTCGCGGGATGTGTTCGGGCGCGATGCCGTCGCCTTCGTCGGTTATCGTCAGCGTCAGCGTCGCGGGACCAGTCGTCAGACTCAGCGTCACAGGCGTTCCGGGCCGGCCATATTTCAGCGCGTTGCCGATCAGATTGTGGAGCAACTGCGACAGTTGCGCCGCGTCTCCGGCCACGGCGGCCGGGCCGGCGGCGACATGGCAGTCGAGATCGGCGATCCGTTCGCCGCCCGCGCGGTGAAGCTCGGCGCACACCGCGGCGATCAACTGGTCGAACTCGACTCGGG
>DASVUT010000164.1:0-3407 GCA_036386955.1 Sphingomonas sp.
TGGTGACCCCCTCCCCCGCCGCAAGCTCGCGCACGCGTCCTTGCGTGAGCGGGCGCCCGCGCGGGGTCATGGCGAGCACCGGCCGCGCGTCGGCGACGCTGTCGAGCGCGGCGGCGACCACATCGGCGCGCAGCACCATGCCCGCGCCGCCCCCTGCGGGCGTGTCGTCGACCGAGCGGTGCTTGTCGGTGGCGAAGTCGCGGATCTGCACCGCGTCGCACGACCAGCGGCCCTCGCGCAGAGCCCGGCCGGCGATCGACGCGCCCAAGGGCCCCGGAAACATCTCCGGATAGAGCGTCAGGACGGTGGCGGCGAACATCTTATGGCGCGGCGGAGAAGCTCAGCGCCTGGATGGTCACGGTCGGCGTCGGTGCGCGCTGCACCCGGCCCGAGACACGGCCGGTGGCGCAGGTCCAGGTGAACAGCCCTTCCATGGCGGAGATCGGCCTGATCGGCTCGGTCCCGGGACAGGCGCCGACCTTCGCCTTGACCGCCGCGATGGCGGCGCGGCGGCGCACGGAGTCCTGATCAAGGAGCATGTTGACCGCGAGCGGCGCGCGCTCGACCCCGCCCGATGCCCAGACATCGCGGGCGACCTGGTAGGCGGTGGCGAGCCCTGGGCTGACGGGGGTGACGCGATCGGGGGCGAGCCCGGCCGCTCTCATAGCCAGCAAGGTCTGCATCGCGGGCAGCGCAGGCCCCGCATAGGTGCGGTTGGAAAAGGCGAACACGCCGACGCCCGCATCGGGGAGCAGCATCACGGTGGAGCCATAGCCGGGATAGCCGCCGCCATGGAGGAGCACGCGGCCGAGATCGCAATCGTCGATCGACTGCCATCCCATGGCATAGGCGTTCGCCTGTCGGCAGGGCGTGCCGAGTATGGCGGGGCGATCCACTCCGCGAGCGAAGTTCACGCCCTGGACGATCTCGCGGACGGTGGCGCGCTTGACCGGGCCGGCATCGGCACCGTCGCGCGCGGGCCAGGCGGAGAGGAGAAACGCGACCCATTTGGCGAAGTCGTTCGCGGTCGTCTGCAACCCGCCCATCGCGCCGAACGTGCCGTCGGCCATGTCGGGTTCGCGGACCCAGGCATCGTCCTGCCACCGGTAGCCGAGCGCGCGTATGTCCTGCGGCCCGGCGAGCACGTCATAGCCGGTCGATGCCATGCCGAGCGGCCCGAGCAGCGTGCGGCCTATATAATCCTGATACCGCGAACCCGAGGCGGTGCCGACGATCCGCCCGAGAAGCGCATAGCCGACATTGGAATATTCCATGCCGAGCGCGGGCGTCTGCGCGAAGGGCATGCCGGCGGCGAGCATCGCGGTGAAATCGGCTTCGGACAAAGGCTGCTGACGATCGCCCCAGGGATTGTCCTCGACGAGGCCGGCGGTGTGGTGGAGCAGATCGCGGACGCGGATGCGCGGGGCATCGCTGGTGGGGTAGCGCCAGGCTTTCAGTTCGGGGACATAGGTTTCGGCAGGCGCGTCGAGCGCGACCTTGCCCTCGTCGCGAAGGCGAAGGATCGCCAGCGCGGTGAACGCCTTGGACATCGACGCGATGCGGAAGCGCGTGTCGGGGGTCACCGGGCGGCGGCGCTCGATATCCTGGATGCCCGCGCCGCGCACGAGGATGAGCCGTCCGTCCTTGACGATGCCATAGACGAGCCCCGGCGCGTGGCGGCTCGCCATCCATTCGTCGAAGAACGCGGCGATGCGGGGGGACAACGCCTCCACCGACGATGTCGCGGTGGGCGCGGGCGCAGGCGTTTGCGCGGCGAGCGGTGTAGCCGCGAGCAGCGTGGCGATGATGCCAATCAGATGCTTCGCCATTGTTCCTTCCCCCGATCTCCAGCGAGAGCGCAAGCGCCCCGACGGCATCACATCGGGCATTCCAGCGTCGTTGCCAAGTCGGCGCGGCGGCCGATCAGCCCGACCCGACAAGCGAACGCATCACGAGCGCGGCCACTTCGGGCGGGCAGTTGGGGATCTTGTCCAACCGTGGATAAACGTCGGCGTGACCGCGACGCACGACACCGCTCAGGCGGCAGATCATCCATGCGCCCGACTGCATCGAGCCGGTGTAGCTACCCGAAGGGTTCGTCGCCACGCTGACCTTTCCGTCCTGCGAGACACCGATCGCCGCTTGCAACGCCTTGATGCTCGCAATGAGGGCCGGCGTGCAGACCGATGTCTGCTTCGTGGCGGCAAGCACGGTTGTCGCTGCGGGCGTCGTACTGCCCTTGGCCGCGGAACGCATCAGAAAGGAGACTAATGCAACGTCCTCCGCCTGATTCGTTCCACCGAGCCCGACGATGCCGCCGACGTTGAAGAAAAAGGGAAACGCCGCGTTGGTCGAGAGAAATGCCTTTGCCATCAGAAAAGCTCCCTGGTTGAAGACTGTTGTGCGTCATCCCGAATGCTTCGGGTCGCGAATCACTTTGATCTTGATCAAATCAGTGCACGCGCAAGGCAGACAAGACGCGATCCGTTCGACCATTTTGCGACGAAGTCAGGCGCTGGAGATGAACATGGCCGGGGAACGTCGCTGACCCTACGGGCATTGATGCCAGATGCGACAACAAGACCTTTATGATTGCCTCATCATCGGCGCGGGTCCTGCGGGGCTGACCGCCGCCATCTATCTGGCGCGCTATCACCTCTCGATCCGGTTGCTCGACTCGGGCGACAGCCGGTGCGGGTGGATCCCGCGGACGCACAATCATGCGGGCTATCCGCAAGGGGTGCCGGGGCCCGAATTGCTGCGGCTGATGCGCGAACAGTCCGAGCGGTTCGGGGCGGTGCGCGAAGCGGCGACGGCGACCGCGATCGAGCGCGAGGGTGACGGGTTTCGCGTGCGGCTGGAGGATGGGCGGGCGCTCGCGGCGCGGACGGTGTTGCTGGCGACGGGGGTGGTGAACCGGCGGCCCAAGTCGATGCCGGATGATCTTCATGACGCCGCGCTTGCGGGCGGGCAGCTACGCTACTGCCCGGTGTGCGACGGATATGAGGTGACCGACAAGCGCGTGGGCGTGATCGGAACCGATGCGCACGGAATGAGGGAAGCGCTGTTCCTGCGCAGCTATACCCGCGACGTGACACTGATCTCGCCCGACGAAAGCCACCGGCTGGATGAGAACTGCATCGACGCGCTGGAGGCGGCGGGCATCGCGCGGGTCGATGGGCCGTGCGGCGGCTGGGCGATCGAGGACGGGTGCTTCGCGTTCGACACGGCGGGCGGGCGGTTGCGGTTCGACAGTGTGTATCCGGCGATGGGATCGGACATCCGTTCGAAGCTGGCGGTCGCGGCGGGCGCGCGCGCGAGCGAAGACGGATGCATGGAGGTGGACGACCACCAGCGCACCAGCGTGCCCGGGCTGTTCGCGGCGGGGGACGTGGTCAAGGGGCTGG
>DASVUT010000165.1:0-3752 GCA_036386955.1 Sphingomonas sp.
TGCGGGCTCCGCGTCCGGCATGGGTTCGGGCGGCATGGTGTCCAAGATCGCCGCCGCCCGCATCGCCACCGCCAGCGGCGCGCAGCTCGCGATCACCTCGGGCCGGGTCGATCGTCCGCTGTCGGGCGACCACCGCCACACAGTGTTCTTGGCCGACAAGGCCGCACCCGCGCGCAAGGCGTGGCTGGCGGGGGGGTTGACCGCGCGCGGCACGATCCACGTCGACGCGGGCGCGGCGGCCGCGCTGGTCGCGGGTGCCAGCCTGCTCGCTGCGGGAACGACGCGGATCGACGGCGATTTCGCGCGCGGCGACCTCGTCGTCGTGGCCGGGCCAGCCGGGCCACTCGCCCGGGGACTGTCCGAATACGACGCCGCCGACACACGACGCCTGATCGGCCGCAAGTCCGACGAACACGCCGCTATCCTCGGCCACGCGCCGCGCGCCGCGTTGGTCCATCGCAACCATCTGGCGCTGCTGTGATCATCGCCGTCACCGGCGCGACCGGCTTCGTCGGCACCGCGCTGCTGAACCACGCCCTGGCCGCGGGGCACCAGGTCCGCGCCCTCGCCCGCCGCGCCCAAGCCCCGCAAGACGGGGTCACCTGGATCGCCGGCGACCTCGCCTCCCCCCGAGACCTAATGCAAGGCGCCGACGCGCTGATCCATGTCGCGGGCGTGGTCAACGCGCCCGACCGCGCGGGCTTCGCCGCCGGCAACACCGACGGCACCCGCACGATCCTCGCCGCCGCCACATTGGCGGGCGTCGCCCGCTTCGTCCACACCTCCTCGCTCGCGGCACGCGAGCCCGACCTCTCACTCTATGGCTGGTCGAAGGCACAGGCAGAGGCCTTGGTACAGGACGCGCCGCTTGCCTGGACGATCGTTCGTCCGCCCGCGATCTACGGCCCCGGCGACCTCGATCAGCTCGACCTGTACCGCCTCGCCGCGCGCGGGCTCGCTCTCCTGCCCCCCCGCGGCCGCTTGTCGCTGCTCGCGGTCGACGATCTCGCGCGCCTCCTCCTGGCGCTTGCGACGGGGGACGCGCCGCGCACGATCCACGAGGCCGACGATGGCACCGAAGGCTGGACGCACGAGGCTTATGCCCGCGCGATCGGTGCGGCGGTCGGCCGCCGCGTCCTGCCGATCCACCTGCCCCGCCTTGCCCTGTCGCTCGCCGCCCGCGCCGATCGCGCCTGGCGCGGCGACAAAGCCCGGCTGACCGCCGACCGCGTCACCTATTTCTGCCACCCGGATTGGACGATCGACCCCGCGCGCCGCCCCGCGCCCTCGCTCTGGGAGCCCCGGATCGACACCACCGTCGGGCTGGCCGAGACCGCCCGGTGGTATCGCGCGCACGGGCTGCTATAGCGCCCGGCCCCATCGCCGCCGCAATTCTTGCCCAAGGACCCTGCCATGCCCGACCGCAGCCAGATCCTCGACATCGTCACCCAGCAGATTGAACCCTTCAACAAGAAGGGCGTGGCCGTCACCGATGCGACGACCTTTCAGGGCGATCTCGAATGGGACAGCCTCACCGTCATGGATTTCGTCGCCGCGATCGAGGACGAATTCGACATCATCATCACGATGAACATGCAGGCCGAGATCGAGACCGTCGGCCAGCTCGTCGACGCCGTCGGCAAGCTGAAGGGCTGATATGACAGAATCCGGATTCCAGGGCGAAACGCTCGACTTCGATCCCGCGCCCGTCGCGGCGCACCGCGACCTGATGAGCAAGTTCGATCGGCTCATCGCCGAACGCCAGGCGCTGCTCGACAGCGGCGTGATCGATCCCTTCGCGATCGTCATGGATCAGGTGAAATCGCCGACCGAAGCCGTGATCGCGGGCCGCGACACCATCCTGCTCGGCACCTACAACTATATGGGCATGACGTTCGACCCCGACGTCATCCAGGCGGGTAAGGACGCGCTCGCCCAGTTCGGTTCGGGCACCAATGGCAGCCGCATGCTCAACGGCACGTTTCGCGATCACATGGCCGTCGAACAGGCGTTGCGCGACTTCTACGACATGACCGGCGCGATCGTGTTCTCCACCGGCTACATGGCTAATCTGGGCATCATCTCGACGCTCGCCGCCAAAGGCGAATTTGTTATCCTCGACGCTGACAGCCACGCGTCGATCTATGACGGTTGCGCGCAGGGCAATGCCGAGATCGTCCGCTTCCGCCACAATTCCGTAGAGGACCTCGACAAGCGCCTCGGCCGCCTGCCCAAGGAACCCGGCAAGCTGGTGGTACTCGAAGGTGTCTATTCGATGCTGGGCGACGTCGCACCGCTCGCCGACATGGTCGCCGTCGCCAAGAAGCATGGTGCCATGGTCCTGTCCGACGAAGCGCATTCCATGGGCTTTTACGGCCCCAATGGCCGCGGCGTGTACGAAGCGCATGGCCTCGACGACCAGGTCGATTTCGTCATCGGCACCTTTTCCAAATCGGTCGGCACTGTGGGCGGCTTCTGCGTCTCGAACCATCCCAAGTTCGAAGCGATCCGACTCGCCTGCCGCCCGTATATCTTCACCGCCAGCCTGCCCCCTTCGGTGGTCGCCACCGCCGCGGTGTCGATCCGCAAGCTGATGACCGCCACCGCCAAGCGCGAACGGCTCTGGTCGAACGCGCGCGCGCTGCACGGCGGGCTGAAGCAGCTCGGCTTTCGCCTGGGCACCGAGAATTGCGACAGCGCGATCATCGCGGTCATCCTGGACGATCAGGAACAGGCCGTCGCCATGTGGCAGGCGATGCTGGAATCCGGCGTTTATGTGAACATGGCCCGCCCGCCCGCGACTCCCGCCGGCACCTTCCTGCTCCGCTGTTCGCTGTGCGCGGAACATACGCCCGATCAGATCGCCACGGTGCTTCGACACTTCCAGGCCGCGGGTCGTGCGGTGGGTGTTCTGGGCTGAACCGGATCGGGCCTATTCCCTCGGCGTTTGGGATACGATAGCAAGTCTGGGTGATGCGGGAGGGTGAAGCCACGCTCCGGGGCGCTTCGGCCTGGCGGACCATCATGCTCGTCGTGGTGGCCTTGCTTGGCGCGGCCACGCTCGTCGCGCTGATTCTGACACAGGGCGGCGCCAATCGGCAGCGCGATGAGGCGCTCCGCGCACAGGCGCGGTCTTATGACGTGATGATCCTGTCGCGGACGCTGTCGAGCACGATCGCGCGCTCGGAAGCGTCGCTTGGCCGCTACGTCCTGTCGAGCGACAAGCAGCTGGGGCGACTCTATTTCGACGAATGGACGCTGGCGGGCAACCAGATCGACCGGCTCGCCGCCATCACGGCGGGCGATCCGGTCCAGCAGAGCCGCGTCGCCGAACTGCGCGCCGCCTATAACGGGCGTGGCACGGAGCTGTCTCTGACCGCGCTGTCGACCAACTACAACAAGAATACGCAGGCCTTCGCCCGCTTCTATCAGGCGCGCAACACACCGACGCTGGCCGCGATCAATCGGACGCTCGACCAGATCATCGTGCGCGAACGCGCGCTGCTCGAAACCCGCTCGGCAGAGGCGCGGCGCTCGGTCAACCGGTCGAGCCGCATCGCCAGCGGCCTGGCGGTGTTCGGCATCCTGCTGGTGCTGGGCGCGGTGGTGCTCGGCTGGTTCACCGTACGCGCGGTCGCCGAACGCGCCGAAGCCGAGGCCGACGCCGACGCGGAGCGCGCCCGTGCGGAGGAACTCACCCGAGCCATCGCCGCCGCCACCGACGAACTGCGCGTCCAGGAAACCAAGCTGCG
>DASVUT010000166.1:0-2714 GCA_036386955.1 Sphingomonas sp.
TGGCGCGCGTTCGTCAATCGTGGTGACAATGGCGGCGCGAACGACACCAACGTGACCATCGCGGAGATCGTCAAACTGCGCGCCGACCGCGCCAAGCTGCTCGGTTTTGCCAGCCACGCCGATTGGCGCATGCAGGACACCATGGCGAAGACGCCGGTCAAGGCGCAGGATCTGATGATGCGCGTCTGGCCCGCCGCCGTCGCGCGCGTGAAGGAAGAGGTGCGTGATCAGCAGGCGATCGCCGGCCGCTCGATCACGATCGAACCGTGGGATTATCGCTACTATCAGGAGAAGGTCCGGCAGCAGCGCTATAGTTTGAGCCAGGAAGAGGTGAAGCCCTATTTCGCGCTCGATAACATCATCGCCGCGTCCTACTGGGCGGCGGGCGAACTCTACGGGCTCGACTTCAAGGAGATCACGGGCACGGTGCCGACCTGGCATCCGGACATCCGCGTCTACAGCGTCACGGATCGCAAGGACGGCCGCCAGGTCGGCGTCTTCTATCGCGACGACTATGCGCGCACGGGCAAGCGCTCGGGCGCATGGGCAACGACCTATCGCAGTCGCGCGGGTCTGACGAACGACAAGATCGTGCTCGGCTCCAACAACAACAATTTCGTCAAGCCCGCGCCAGGCGAGCCTGTGCTGATCAGCCTCGACGACGCGGAGACATTGTTCCACGAGTTCGGGCATGCAATCCATTATTTCCTGTCGGACGTCTATTACCCGAGCTTCGGCGGTACGCCGCGCGACTTCGTCGAATATCCCAGTCAGGTTAACGAGAACTGGCTGCTGACGCCGCAGGTGCTGTCGCGGTTCGCCAAGCACTACAAGACCGGCGAACCTATGCCCAAGAGCTTGCTCGCCAAGATCGATGCGTCGTCCAAGTTCAATCAGGGCTTCGCGACGGTCGAGTATCTGTCGTCGGCATTGGTCGACATGGCGCTTCACACGCAGCCAGATGGCGTAGTGGACCCCGACCGGTTCGAGCGTGAGACGCTGGCACGGATCGGCATGCCGAAGGAGATCGTGATGCGGCACCGCCTGCCTCAGTTCAATCACCTGTTCTCCTCGGACGCCTATTCGGCGGGCTATTACTCCTACCTATGGTCCGAGACGATGGATGCGGACACCTGGGCCGCGTTCGAGCAGACAGGCAATCCCTTCGACAAGGCAACGGCCGATCGTTTCCGCCGCACGCTCTTGTCCACCGGCAACGAGACCGACCGCGCCGAGGCTTATCGTGCATTTCGCGGGCGCGATCCGGATGTCACCGAGTTGCTGCGCAAGCGTGGATTTCCGGTGAAATGAACTTGGCGCCGAACTGATCGGGCAAGGGGCACGGCTTCCAGGGCCCCGCTGCGCTGATCAGGCCCTCGCGACATCCTCGCGAGGGTGCCTGGCGATTAGCCGTAGCGCGGCCCCTCCCAGGTCGCTGTCGCCGACCTCCAAAGCCCAGCCATGGGCGACCGCGATCTGACGGACGAGGTTGAGACCAACACCCGTGCCGCTCGCGCGGGTGGTGAAGAACGGCAGGAAGATGTCGGCACGCAGGTTCTCCGGCACCCCGGGCCCGTCGTCTTCCACCGCGACGATGTGACCGCCGTCGCGCGTCGCATAAGCCCGCAAGCGTACCTGACCCGTGTCCCCGGTCGCTTGGGCGGCATTGCGCAAGAGGTTGATCAGCGTCTGGGCAAGGAGGTCCGGATCGGCGTCGAGCACCAACCCGGGCTCGACGTCCACGGAGAGCCGGTGGTCCAGCCATTCGACCGCGAACAGCCGTGCGAGTTCGTCGACGAAAGGTGCGGCTTCGAAGCGGCGGCGGCGCGGCTCGGGCGGGTGCGCGACGGCGCGGTAGCTGTCGATGAAGCGTCGAAGCCCCTCGGCACGCCGTGCCAGCGTCAGCACCGCAATCCGGGCTTCCGCGATGTCGGGCTCCTCCTCACCCAATAGAACCGCCGCGGTACCCGCAAGCGACGTCACCGGCGTCAAGGAATTGAGGATTTCGTGCGTCAGCACCCGGACAAGGTTCGCCTGAGCCACCGCCTCCACGCTGTCGAGCGTCCCCTGAACCGGCTCCACGGCAATGACGCGGGTCGTTGCTCCCAGACGCTCGAGCCTGGCGGTGCGGACGATCGCGCGCGCCGAACCGGTCGAGAACCGCAACAGCATCAACTCCGGCGCGTCCGGCCCGTCCCCCGCGAGCCGCGCGGCAAAGTCGGCACCATAAACGTCGTAATCGTCAGCGCGCACGCCGTCATGCCGATCGAACAGCCGCCGCGCGGCCTTGTTGGCCAAGCAGACACCATGCTCGACATCGACCGTCAAGACTGCGACCGGCACGTCGTCCACCAAGGCCTCCAGAAAGCGCAGCTCCTCGGCTCCCTGGTTGCGCTCTGCGCGCAGTCGCGTGATCGTGCCGTTGAGTGCGTCGGCCAGTCGGTCGAACCCCGCGCCTCCACTCCGGCCGAGGCGGATCGCATAATCGTCATGACGAAGCGCCTCGACGAAGCGCGTGAGCATGACGTTCGTCTGCGACACGTGGCGCACCAGCCCGAACACCGCACCGATCGCGAATGCGAACGCGACCACGCGCACCGCCCCCAGCCCCGCGCGATCGAACGCGTGCACCAGCGCGAACAACGCCAGCGCGAGCGCCGCGACCCAAGCCGTCAGCACGGTCGTGAAGCGGCGATCAGAGCCCATGTTTCTCC
>DASVUT010000167.1:0-3831 GCA_036386955.1 Sphingomonas sp.
GGCCTCCAGGAACGCGACGCCCTTGTCGACGTCACCCGAAGCGCCGACTACGGCATTCACCCGGCGTGGTGCGACCGCCAGCGCGATCGGCCGCAGCACCGCTTCGACGAAACCCGCGGGGGCCGCCGGCATCACCAGCACGACGGACTCCGCCACGGTCGAACGCACCATGGCCGCGACGTCGTCGCCGCAGGAAACGTCGATCCGCATCAGCCGCGGTGGCGCACCAGCGTGACGCCGATCGACTCGCCCGCCTCGGCGATCGCCAGCTTCACGATCCGAACGCGCACCCGCTGCACCCGCCGATCCTGCAGGAACAATGTCTCGCAGATATGATCCGCCAGACCTTCGATCAGCGTGAAGTGAACGCCTGACGGCAGCGCGGTCGTGGCGGCATGTTTCAGATCGAGATAGTTTTTCGACGCCGACAGTGGCGTATCGGGCGTGAACCGCGCCGGGCAATCGAGATCGACCGTGATCGAGATCCGCAGCGGCTGCGGCAGGTGCGTTTCTTCGGAATAGATGCCGGTCAACACCGGCACTTCGATGTCGTGCACTTCAAGCTGGAGGCTGTCCATGCCCGCGCCTTAGTGGGTGCGTGCCCGCGCGGCAACGAGGGTGCTTGTTCTGCCGCCAACAGCCGCTAGAGCGCGCCGCCTTGGGGCACGACGCCTGGAAAGGACCGCCGTTGATCGACATCGTCCCGTTGCGCAAGGCATCACCCGAGCAGGTCGAATCCTTGCTCGACCGCGCATTCGGCACCGATCGGGTCACGCGCACCGCCTACCGGGTGCGGGGGGCCGCCCCGGCGATCCCGGAACTGAGCTTCGCGGCGATGGAGAACGGCGATCTCGTCGGGTCCGTTCAATGCTGGCCCGTGGCGCTCAGCACGGCCACGGGCGTCGTGCCGCTGGTCATGGTCGGCCCCGTCGCAGTCGATCCGCAACGTCAGCGTGACGGTCTGGGCAAACGGCTGATGCACGCCGCCCTGGCCGCGGCGGCGGCCGAGGGGCGCGATGACGCCATGATGCTGATTGGCGACCCGGAATATTATGGCCGCTTCTTCGGCTTCACCGCCGATGCGACACACGATTGGGTGCTGCCGGGGCCGGTCGAGCGGCACCGGCTGCTGGCGTGCGGGGCCCGCGTGCCAGCTGTCGCAGGATCGCTGGGCCCGGCAGTACCGGTGGCGGCGTAAGGCTGGACGGCGCGGCCCTGCGCGCCTACCTCCCGCCCCATGCCGATGGACGAGTTGCCCGATCTCGCCAGCCTCAGCCTTGCCGATGTCGCCCGGCTCGTAGCCGAGCGCAAATTGCCGCCCGTCGAGCAATGGAACCCCGCGCATTGCGGGCATAGCGACATGCGGATCGCACGCGATGGCACCTGGTTCCACGAAGGGTCGCCGATCGGGCGGATCAACATGGTGCGGCTGTTTTCCACCGTGCTGCGCCGCGAACCCGATGGCGGGCATGTGCTCGTCACCCCGGTCGAGAAACTGACCATCGATGTCGAGGATGCGGCATTTGTCGCGGTCGAGATGAAGGCGGAAGGATCGGGTCGCGACGCGCGCCTTGCCTTTCGCCTCAACACCGGCGATCTCGTCACCGCCGGGCCCGATCACGCGCTGCGCTTCGCCGACGGGGCAGATGGCCCGCGTCCCTATCTCCACGTCCGCGGCGGACTGGAGGCACTCGTGGCGCGGTCGATCTATTATGAACTGGCCGAAATGGCGCTGGCCGGTGGCGACGAACCGGCCGGGATATGGAGCGACGGCGCGTTCTTCGCGATCGGCGCATGACGCTCGACGACAGGCTGCGCGCCGCGCTCGCCAGCGCGCCCGATCCCGCACCCTTGCTGCTGACGGGGGATCACCGCGACCTGGACGACCGCGCCGAGGATGAACTCGCCCCCGCGGCGGTGCTCGTCGCCGTCACCGATCGCGCCGAGCCCGGCGTGATCCTGACGCAGCGGACCGACACGCTGCGCCGCCACGCAGGGCAGGTCGCGTTCCCCGGCGGCCGCATCGACGCGGGCGAGACCGCGATCGACGCCGCCTTGCGCGAAGCGGAGGAGGAGATCGCGCTGCCCCGCGCCGCCGTTCGCATCGTCGGCGCGGTCGATCGCTATCGCACCGGCACCGGCTTCACCGTCACGCCCGTGCTCGCGGTCGTGCCGCCAGACCTGCCCTACCGTCCCAGCGAGGCAGAGGTGGCAAGCGTGTTCGAGGTCCCGCTCGCCTTTCTGCTCGATCCCGCCAATCACGGCGAGGGAACGGGCGTCTGGCAGGGCGAGGAGCGGCGCTTTTTCGAGCTGATCTGGCAGGATCGCCGCATCTGGGGCGCGACCGCGGCCATGATCGTCAACCTGTCGCGGCGCCTGGCATGCTGGTGACCATGCTGCCCGCGGCGGCGTGGCGGACGCGCGAAGGGCTGACGGACCTGGCGGCGGTGCTCGGCGCCGAGACGGGCGAGACGCGGTTCGTCGGCGGTGCCGTGCGCGATACGCTGCTGGGGATCGAAGTCGCCGATATCGATCTGGCGACCAGGCTGCTGCCCGAGGAGGTCGTCGCCCGGTGCAAGGCGACGGGGATGCGCGTCGTGCCGACCGGGATCGCCCATGGCACCGTCACCGCGGTGCTACCCGGTGGCCCCGTCGAGGTGACGACCCTGCGCCGTGACCTGTCGACCGACGGGCGCCATGCGGTCGTGGGTTTCACCGACGACTGGCGCGACGATGCCGCGCGCCGCGATTTCACGATGAACGCGCTCTATGCCGACCCGCTGACGGGCGAGATCGTGGATTATCACGGCGGGCTGGAGGATCTGGCCGCCGGCCGCGTCCGCTTCATCGGCGATCCGTTGCAGCGGATCGCAGAGGATCACTTGCGCATTCTGCGCTTCTTTCGCTTCCATGCGCGGTTCGGCGAGACGATCGACGCGGCCGGCCTTGCCGCCTGCGAAGCCCGCGCCAACGACCTGATGGCCCTGTCGCGCGAACGGATCGCGGCCGAACTGCTCAAGCTGCTCGTGGCGCGCCACGCGGTGGCGGTCGTGCGGCTGATGATCGAGCGCGGCGTGCTGCGCCCGGTGCTGCCCGAGATCACGACCGCCGACGCGCTAGCTACCCTGGCCGAGCGCGAGGCCACGGCGGGCGTCGCCCCGGACGCGATCCGGCGGCTCGCGACGCTGATCTCCCCCGCCAGCGCCGAAGCGGTCGGCGCACGGCTGAAGCTGTCCAATCACGATCGCAAGCGCCTGATGACCGCGACGCTCGGACCCGGCGACGAGGGCGCGCACGCGCTGACCTATCGCACCGGGCGCACGGTCGCGATCGACCGGCTGTTGATCGCGGGCGCGGACGTCGCTCCAATCCTCGACTGGCCTGCGCCCACATTCCCGCTGGGCGGCGGTGCGCTGGTCGCGCGGGGCTTGCGCAAAGGCCCCGCCGTGGCAGCGACGCTCAAGGCCATCGAGACGCAGTGGATCGCGGAAGGCTTCCCGCCGGCCGATCGCGTTGAGACGATCGCCGACGCCGCCGTGGCTCAGGCGCTCGCGGCCAGCAGCATGAATGCCGCATCGGCTTCGAGCGGGCGCGCATAGAAATAGCCCTGCCCATAGGTGCAGCCAAGCGCCGCCAGCGTCTGCACGCACTCGTTGCTCTCCACCCCTTCGGCCACCGTCCGCATCCCGAGCGCCTGTGCCAGGCTCAGGATCGCGCGCACGATCGCCACCTTGTCGCGATTGGCGAGCATGGTTGTCACGAAGCTTCGGTCGATCTTCAGGATGTCGATCGGCAGCCGCTGGAGCAGCGCCAGGTTCGAATAGCCGGTGC
>DASVUT010000168.1:0-8765 GCA_036386955.1 Sphingomonas sp.
CTGGGCGTAGACCGCCCTGAATAAACCTTTGTTCATGTGGCGGATCCCGGGCCGTCGAGGTCCATAGATGACCGTGTTCAGCTGCTTTTTGCCGCTCGGGGGCGCAGAACTGCCGGATCGCGTTTACGGCAGGTGGCTCTACCGCCACGTGGCCGGGATCATGTTTGGCATGTTCAAGAACCAGCGCAGGATCACCACCCGCTGCGCTACGAACACAGGGTCACCTTAAACCGACGTCCATATTGTAGACTGAGCAGCGGTTTACCAACCCGCCGTTCGCGTGCGAACGCGTACGAGCATATCGTGCGAGGTCATAAACAATGTGCGGCCGTCAGGGCCGCCGAAGCAACAGTTCGCTACCGCCTTTCCCGTGGTGATGATACCGAGTAGCCGGCCGTCCGGTGTCAGCACGTGAACGCCGCCCGGGCCGGTGGCGAACAATCGACCCGTTCTATCGACAGCGATGCCGTCCGGCAGACCGGGTGCGCCGGTGGCGAGGTGCGCCCGCATGTCGTGGAACAGTCGCGGCGCGCCCGGCATCCCTTGCGCGTCGAGGGGATAGGCGAGCAGCTCGGGCCGTTGTTCGTCCGACAAGGCCAGATACAGCGTCCGCTGGTCAGGCGACAGCGCGACTCCGTTCGGGCGCCGATGGCTGCGATCTAGAAGATGAAGCCGGCCATCGGGATCCAGCCGGTACAGACCCTGGAATTCGAGTTCCCGCAAAGGCGAACGATCTGGATCCTTGAAGGCGTAGGGCGGATCGGTGAAGTAGACGGTCCCATTTCGGGCCACGACGATGGCGTTGGGGCTGTTGAAGCGTCGCCCCGCGTAACGGCCGGCCAGGATGGTCTTGCGCCGGCTGTCGAGATCGACTCGGACGACGGCGCGGTTGCCGCTGTCGGCGATGACCAGCTGACCGTTGCCGTCGAGGGCAAGGCCGTTGGCACCCGCTTCGTTGAACGCCGCGGGTACAGGCGGCGCGAGACCGGACGGACGCATGAAGACGTCCAGCCCCTCCTGCTGACGCCAGCGCCAGATCGTATTCCCGGGCACGTCAGAGAATAGCAGCCAGTTCCGTCGGCGGATCCATAATGGTCCCTCGGCCCAACCATATCCCCGGCCCAGCACTTCGATCGGAGCGGCGGCGTCGATCACGGTGTTTAGCCCGGAATCGAGCTGTTGGATGTAGCCCATTGTTCCCCGCGTCTGGTCAGTGGTACCGGCGCCCGCCAGCAACGGGACCGCCGCAGCGGCTAGCAGGCATTGCCGACGCGACAGGGCTCCGACAGCTGCCGCGCCGTCGGCGGTGGCGGCGGACCCGCTCAGGGCGCTGCTTCGGTGGTGTCGAGGAACGCGGCGACCCAGACCAGCGGCGCGTTCCAGTTTATCGCGACTTCGTTCTGCGTGAAAGCGCGGTGGTCGTCGGCCCAGCAGGTCTGAGCCCGGCAGCGGCCCTTCATCGGCCGGGCCACATCGTCGGTCATCGCGCTGTCATTCGGACCGCCCGAGAGCACACCCGGTGGCGGCGCGGGGTATCGCGCGTCGGCCTGCTTCGCCCAGAAGCGATGATGAGGATTTCGCATCGGCCGCGCGCCATAGCCGGTAACGTAGGAGCGATCGAGCGGGTTGCGGCCGAGAACGTAGTCGATGGTATCAACCACCGCGTCCCGATAGATGCGCTCGCCGGTCAGATCATATGCCACGCCCAGCATCGTCGCGGCATTCAGCATCGCGCCGTTGGAGCCCCAAGGATAGGTATCCGGGCCAAATGGTATGGCATAGCCCTGCTTCGCGATTTCCGCGACGTCGGCGTCGGCCGCCGCCAGTAGCGCGCGACGTTGTCGTGAAAGCTCGGCGGGGGTCAGCTTGTTCGGCACCGTGAGCAACGTGACCGTCCCCGCTCCTCCAACCGTGAGCCAGCTGATCTGCGTGGCCGGCGTATCGGCGCGAAACAGGGAGGATCGAAGCAACGCTTCGCGATACGCCGAATCGCCCGTCGTTGCGAAAAGCTCGGCCGCCGCCCAGAAGCGTTCATCGGCCAGATCGGTGTCGCCGTAACCACCGCTGCCTTCGAAACGATCGGTCGCGATCAGCGCCGGCTCGCGCTCCGCGGCGGTCCAGGCGCGCCTTGCGGCGGTCAGGCACGTTTGCGCGAAGCCCGGATCGATCAACCGCCAAATGCGCGCGCACTGTCCCGCAACGGCGGCCAAGTTCAATGTAGCCGCCGTGGAGGGGGGAAACAGCACGCGACGCTCGCGATCCTCGGCCGGCGCAGTCGGCAACGACGTCCAGCGGATGTCGCTGACCTTGTGGTGGACGAGGCCACCCGCGTCGATCGTTTCGATGCGATTGGCCCGCGCCACCGAAGTGCGTGCGCCTTCGGGCAGCTGCATGGCGAGCAGAAAGGCGATTTCGAACCTCGCCTCGTCGAGCAGGTCGGAGACCCCGTTTCCCCGTTCGGGCAGGAGAAGCGCACCGTCCGCGATCAGCGCCGATCGCGGCGCGCGGAGCACCGTCCGCTCATACGCGTTGAGCAACGCCCAGACAGAGACGCCGGCGTTGACCACATATTTTCCATGGTCGCCCGCGTCATACCATCCGCCTGTGACGTTCAGCCGGTATCCGCATCCTGGCCAGCGCACCCCCTGTCGGTCGACGCCATCGAAGCATCCGGCGACTTCTGGGGCGTGACCGGCAGCCCGGGCGAGGTCCGGTCGCTGGACAAGCGCCGGTTCGATCGGCACGCCAGCGCGCTGCTGATAGAAGAACGACATCGCGTCGCCGAACAGCCCGCGAAACGGGTGCGGGCTCACGGTGATCGCCCGGCTCGTCAGCCCGTCGACGTGCAGCTCATACCGACCAGCCGCGAGCTGACGCGCCACGTCGATGCGATGGACGCGTTCGCCCGACGGCTTGTCGAAGCCGAACGGCACGCTCCGGCCCGATGCGGCAATCCGACCGTCGGTTCCCGTCAGCCGCCAAGCCAACGGGCGAGCCGAAGCACTCGCCACGATGAACCGCTTCTGGCCATCCGGCGCGAAGGCGACCTGGTTGAACCGGATCGTGCCGGGGGGCGGTTCGGAGGGACCCTGCGCCGTCGAAGGCACGGCAACGGCCAGCAGCGTGGACGCGAGGAGTCGCAGCGACACCGGACAGCTCCGCCCGATCAGAACTTCAGCCGCGTGACCAACGAGAAGCGCCGATCATTCCGGAAAAAGGACCGTGGCGCCTGCAATCCGTCCGCGTTTATAACCGATCTCGTCTTTGTCACTTCGTCGAGCAGGTTCACGCCCTGCACCCCGATCTTGAACGCCTCGTTGATCGTCAGGAAGATCGACCCGTCGAGCTGCCCGGTTCCGGCCGAATAGATGGGGAAGAAGGGCGCGATCTCGTCGCGCACCGTCAGCAGGAAGCTCGATCGCCAGTTATAGGCGGCCCGCAGCGACAATGGTCCCTTCTCGTAGAACACCGCCGCGTTGACCGTGTGCTTCGACAGGCCCGCGAGCGGCAGGGTCGCCTGGTTCGTCGTCGTGGTGGTCGACGTATCCGTTCCGACGCGGCCGTTAGGGATATCGGACGCGTTGACATAGGTGTAGTTCGCCTGGATCCCAAGCCCCGACAACAAGCCCGGCAGGAAGTCGTAGGTCTGCTGATAGGCGACCTCGAAGCCCTTGATCGAACTATTCCCTTCCGAATTCACCGGTCCCGCGAAGTTGACGGTTTGAGTGACGCCGTTGTTGGTGATGTCCCGATCGGTTGCGACGGTCGTGACGACGTTTTTCAAATCCTTGTAGAACAGCGCCGCCGTCAGCGATCCGACCTTCGCGAAATACCACTCGGCCGTGAGGTCGAACTGATTGGCTTCGACCGGGCGCAAATCCGGGTTGGCATTGCGGCTTGTACCCTGGAACTGGAAGGAAGCGCCCGTCACGCCCGAGCTGACCTGCAGCGCGTTGGACAATTGCTCGAAGCCCGGGCGAGAGATCGCCTTGGAATAAGCGAACCGCGTCAGAAGCTTTGGCGTGACGTTCACGCGAAGATTGAAGCTCGGCAGCCAATGGTCGAACGTGGACCTGCTCCGCGCATCGAACGCCGCCCCGTTGGAAAAGGTGAGAGCGTCGGTCTGCTGCTGCGTCGTCAGTCGGCAGAACGGACTCGTCTGGCCGGGCTGCGCACAGAACGCGGCGGCGGACGCGGCGCCCCCGATCACCTGCTGATTGTTGGGCAGCGTCAGGAACCCCGTCGACGCGTTGGTGGTCCTGACATACCGCAAGCCGACATTGCCGGCGAACTCGAGCCCGCCGAGCAGGCCGCTTCCGCTTCCGAAATCGAGCCTGGCATAGGCGGCCTTGGTCGCCTCCGAATTGCTGTAGATCTCCGACGGCAGATACGGAGTTCCCGCGATCACGCCGGGGCGCTGCGCCGCGGGGTTCCATGAACGAAACGCACCGCGCGACGCCCAAATCTCGTTGATCGCGACGAAACGCGCCGCCGCGGCGTCGTAGTTGGTGGCGATGTTCTCGCGTTGGTAGAAGCTCGCGACCCCGTTCGGCCCGTCACCCCGGAACACGTCGTCGAAGCTGAACGACGGGTTGTTGGCGGTGTCGGCCTCTCCGACATAGACGGGCGAGCTGCCCGCCCAAACTTCGCTGAGCGCACCCCAGTTGTAGACCGAGTATCGTACCGTCTGGTCGCGGTCGGCATAGCGCGCACCGAACTTGACGCGCTTCAGGAGACCTTCGTCGCCGAAATCATAGGTGCCGTCGGCGCGGAAGGCGAATTCCTGACCTTCATTGTCCTCGAAATGGTCCATCGCCGCGCGGTAATATGTGCGGAGCGGATCGGTGTAAAAGCTGTTCCCAGCCCCACTCGGCGGAATGAACGCGAAGTCGGGGTACTTACCGGTCACGTCGAGCCGGACGTTCCCGAAGGTCGCGTTGAATTGCGAAAAGTCGGTGTTCTCCGCTCGCGAGTCGACGAACTGCCCGTCGAAGTTGAACGACAGGCGGTCGATCGCCTGCCACTTGATGTTCGCGCCGTAATCGTCCGTGACCGCGCGGGTTTTTACCCCGCGATTGGTTACAAGCGCCGCCTGCCCGGTCAGCGGCTGGTCGGGGTCGCCGACATCGCCACGGTTGAAGACGATCGTGCCGCTCTGGAAAAGCCCGTCTTCATCGAAGGCGAAGCTGGTGCCGGCCGCCGGGAACGTCTGACGATTGACCGCGTCGGGCGTCGTCTCGAACGCGCGCTCACCCCAGGTCTGCCGCGCATCCGACCGCAGGAACTGCAGCGTGGCCAGAAAGGAGCGATCGTTGCTTTCGAATTGCACAGCGGCGGCGGCGCCGATCCGCTCACGGTCAAAGCTCTGGGTCCGAATACCGGCACCGATCGGCGCGTACACAGTCTGCCCAGCGGCAAGGCCGGGGAAGGTATCGGTTTCGCCGCCGTCGGTGGACACGCCGTTGCCATCCAGGTCGCGCGATCCATTAAAGCGGCTCTGGTAATTGGTCACGACCAGGCTGTCGGCGCGGCTGAGCAACTGTGAATAGGAGCCGCTGACCAGAACGCCGAACCGTCCGGCACCCGTTTCGAAGTTCCGGCTGAACAAAGCGGACACGGCCGGCGAGCCTCTTTGTTCGAGATCGCCGTAGTTCATGTCGGCCGAGACGTAGATGACGGGGTCGCGGCTGTCGAAGGGCTTGCGGGTGTTAAGGTTGACGGTGCCCGCGATGCCGCCCTCGATCTGGTCGGCGGACATGTTCTTGAAGACTTCGACCGAGCCGATCAGCTCGGGCGGAACATCCTGGAAGTTGAGCGCGCGACCGCCATTAGCGGAGAAAGTGTCACGCCCGTTGAACTCGGAACGAACATAGTTGAGCCCCCGAACCACGATGCCGGATCCTTCCACGGAAAAGTGGTCGGGGTCGTTGGCGGCGGCGAAGCGGCTGATCGATACACCGGGCACACGCTGTAGAGCCTCGGTCACGGACCGATCGGGCAGGGCGCCGATGTCCTCTGCGGTGATCGCGTCGACCACCGTGTCGGCATTGCGCTTGATGTTCTGCGAATTCGCCAGGCTCGATCGGATGCCGGTCACGACGATATCGGCGCTGGTGTCGTCCGGGGTCGCGGACGGCGGTGTCGCACTGGTCTGTTCGCCTGAGCGCACGTCGGGCGCGGGATCGCCGGACGTAACCGGATCCGTTGATCGTGAGATGCCACCATCCTGAACATTGGTCGTGGGCGCTGTCGGCGCGGGAACGTCGCCTGACGGGCTGGCAACAGGCGGCGTGGTCTGCGCCGTGGCACCGGTCGCGGCGACCAGCGCTAGCGCCGATACGCCCAGGCTCCAAGCCCGGACGGATGAACGATGCTGGTGCGGACGCGCAGAATCGAGCGAACTCATCGGACCTTCTCCCCTGGCGACGTCGCTCTGCGGTGACGTCGTTATCGTGATGCGCGCCGGTTGAGCCAGCTACAGCCTTCAACAAAGCACCGATCAACGCTTCGAGCAATCACAATTGACAACGTTGACGTATGCAGTTCATTTTTCCGCATGCTCCTGTGTCGGTCGTGTTACAGTTGCCCGATCGGTTGAGATCACCAAGGGTCGAGAGAGAGGATCAAGCGTGCATGGCCGCGTTGCGTGTGGTGATCATAGGCGGTGGAACCGCGGGCTGGATGACGGCGGCGGCGGTCGCCGGGGTGTTGAACCGCAGCATCGTTGATGTACGGCTGATCGAGTCCGAGGAGATCGGCATCGTCGGCGTCGGGGAGGCGACGCTTCCTCATCTAAGTGCCTTCATCGCCCGGCTCGGCATCGACGAGGCCGAGTTCATGGCCGCGACCAACGCGACCTTCAAATTGGGAATTGAGTTTCGCGACTGGGCGAGACTGGGCGACAGCTACATTCATCCGTTCGGCGCGTTCGGCCACGACGCGGGCGGCGTCGGGTTTCACCATTACTGGCGCCGAGCGCACGGAACGTCGGGGTCGCCGATTGAGGCCTATTCGCTCCCGATCGTCGCGGCGCGCGCCAACCGTTTCGCGCCCCCCGTGGACGATCCAACTTCGTTGCTGGCAACATTTGGATACGCCTATCAATTCGACGCGACCCGGTTCGCACCGTTCCTCCGCCGCTATTCGGAAGAGCGCGGCGTTCGCCGCACGGAGGGGCGGGTGGTTGATGTGACGCTCGACAGCGAAACCGGCTTCGTCGCGTCGGTGACGCTCGCCGACGGCGAGGTCGTATCGGGCGACCTGTTCATCGACTGTTCGGGCTTTCGTTCGCTGCTTCTCGGCCGAACGCTGGGCGAACCGTTCGAGGACTGGTCGCGCTGGCTGCCCTGCGATCGGGCCGTGGCGGTGCCATGCGGTTCGACGGCACCCTTGGCTCCCTATACCACCGCGACGGCGATGGACGCGGGCTGGCGCTGGCGCATCCCGCTGCAACACCGCGTGGGCAACGGATATGTGTACGCGTCCGACCATCTGGGTGACGATGCGGCTGCGCAGGCCTTGCTGAGCGCCATCGAAGGGGAGCCGCAGGCCGAGCCGCGCTTCCTTCGTTTCAAGGCGGGCCGTCGCCGGCGCAGTTGGGTCGGAAACACGATCGCGGTCGGCCTGGCCGGCGGCTTTCTGGAACCTCTGGAATCGACCAGCATCTATCTGATCCAACTGGCGATCACGACCCTGCTCGAACTATTTCCCGAGCGTGAGCTCTCCGCCATTGACCGGGACGAGTTCAACCGCGTCGTGGATCTCGAGTATGACCGTATTCGCGACTTCCTGATCCTGCATTACCACGCGACGGAGCGCGACGACACGCCGTTCTGGAACCGGATGCGGACCATGACGGTGCCCGACAGCCTGACCGAAAAGATGGAGCTGTTCCGCCGGCGCGGCCGTGTCGTGAAGTATCGCGAAGGCGTGTTTCTGGATGCCAGCTGGATTGCCGTGTATCTGGGGCAGCGGATACTTCCGCAAGCCTATGATCCGCGCGCGGATGCCCCGCCGCCCGCCGCGCTGGCGGCCGCACTGGATCGACTACGCGCCGAAACCGAAGCCGCCGTCGCGACCATGCCCGATCACGCGGCGTACCTGGCCGTTCATAGGGCGAGCGCGAACGCCGAGCGCCCGCTATGGACGTGAGGTCCCCCAAACAACGCATTCGTACCGTAGCGGTGGCGGGACACGGCGTGGCCGCCTGGTCGGCCGCCGCCGCATTCGCGAAACGCGTTCCCACTGTGACGGTCGCGGTGGTGCCGGTACCGGGTTCGGCCTCCTCGATGGCCGACGTGCTAGGCGGCACCGTTCCGTCGGTGCGCGACTTTCACCGCGACATCGGCGTCGACGAACGCCACCTGATGGCCAGTACGGGGGGCAGTTTCCGGCTCGGTTGCCAGTTCGCGGACTGGACCGGACCAGGGTCCTCCTATGTTCACGCATTCGGAAAACACGGTTTCGAAATGGGTGCGGCCGGTTTCCACCATCATTGGCTCCACACCTTGCGTGGCGGCGAAGTGCCTCCGTTCGACGTCTTCTCTCCCGCCGCCATGCTCGGTCGGCATGGGCGATTTCTGCCCGCGGAATTGCTCGGCGACCCTCGGATGTCGACCTACAGCCACGCGCTGCAGCTCGATCCCGCACGGTATCGCGATTATCTGCACGCCTATGCACGACATCTGGGGGTCGTGACGACGGCCGAAGGATTGACGCAGGCCGTGCCTGGGGAACGAGGCGTCGCCGGGCTCCGGCTTGCCGAC
>DASVUT010000169.1:0-11514 GCA_036386955.1 Sphingomonas sp.
CCGCACCCAGCCGCACCGATGTCGATACGTCGCCGGCGGGCAGCGCGAACAGCCGCCCGAACAGCAGCGCATCGACCTGACCGATGGTGGAGGTGGATAGCGCGCGGTTGCCGACCGCCGGGCCGATCAGCGCGGGCGTCAATGCCCCGAACGGATTGGCGGACGGATCATTCGCGTTCAGCTGGTCCTGAAATGCGGTCGCATCGACGCCCGTTTCGGTGAACGTCTTGGACGCGACGCGGTCATAGGCGCCGGTCAGCGACCAGTTCCATGTCCCAAGCTGCCCGTTGAAGGTCGTGCCCAGATGCGCGGTGACGCTCGAGCTGCGTTGCGTCAGCGGCGATCCCGTGTCGATCGCTCGCGCGACGGTGACGGCGCTGGGGAAGGGCGAGAAGGGGTTGCCCTGCGGCAGCGCCAAGGCGACGATCGGCAGACCGTTCAACCCTTCACGATTGGTCGTCTCGACCCGCGCGTTCAACGTCGCGGCGACGTTGCCGATCGGCCGCGCATAGGTGGCATTGGCACTGAACGCCTGCGACGCGGATTGCAGGGTCCGGAACGGCGTCGGGTCGGTCGCGGTCTGCCCCGTACCCAGGAACGCGCCCAGCCCCAGCGGCCCGCCTGCCGCGCCAGCGGGTACGCCCGCGATCACCGTGCCACTGCCCAGCACGTTGCCCGCGATCGACGCGTTCGACGGAACCGCGATCACGTCGCGCTCGGCCTCGGTCAGCGCGCCTTGTTCGCGGTAGCTCAGATGCAGGTTGATCCGCTGGTCGCGCGCGATGGTCAGCAGGTCGAGTTCGCCCTGCCCGTCCTCGCGTCCGCCCTCGGTGGCCACGCGCCCGGTCGCCTCCGCCGTGACCGCGCGGAAACGACGGCGCAGCACGAAGTTCACCACGCGCTGGTCGGCACGGTACCCATATTTCAGCGCGACCTCTTCGGGCAGGATGTCGACGCGCGCGATCGCCTCGGTCGGCAGGTCGCGGATCTCCGAAAACCCGGAAATGCGCCGACCGTTGAGCAGCACCACCGGCTGCCCGCCGCCGCCGCGCCCGCTGCCCGTCTGCGGGGCCAGTTCGGTCAACAGCTCGGCGACGGAATTGACGCCGTAGGAGCGGATGTCGGCGGGCCCCAACTGCACCTCGGGCGGAATGTCGCCGACGACCGACCCAGGCAGGGTGCGCGATCCGGTGACGATGATGTCGCCGCCCTCACCCGCCTCGTCCTCGGCCGCGCCGGCGTCGGTACCGGTCGGGGTCGTCTGCTGCGGTGTTGGAGCCGCCACGCCCGCGGTCTGCGCAACCGCGCCGTCGGGCACCAGCACCGACGCCGCCGCCAGCCACATCGTCTTGCGCATCACTCGTTCCTCGAACCCGAATCAGCGCGGACGCCTATGGCGCAATTGTCGCAGGATTATGCCGACGCGCCGCGATCCCGCAGCCAGGGCAGCAGCGCCGAGAAGTCGCGCCCGCCCCCGCCATCCGCCACCAGCGCCTCGTACAGTTCGCGTGCCCGCGCGCCCATCGGCACCGGCGACCCCGCCTGGTCGGCCGCCCCGGTCGCCAGCCGCAAGTCCTTCAGCATCAGCGCGCCCGCGAACCCGCCCTCGTAATCGCGATCGGCGGGCGTCTCGGGCCCGACACCGGCCACGGGGCAATAGCTCGTCATCGACCAGCTTTGCCCCGACGATACGCTGGCGATGTCGAAGAACGCCTGCGGCTCCAGCCCCAGCCGCTCGGCGAGCAGGAATGCTTCGCACGTGGCCGCCATGGTCGCGCCGAGGATCATGTTGTTGCACAGCTTGGCCGCCTGCCCCGAACCGCTCGCGCCGGCATGGATCACCGCCTTGCCCATCTGCTGGAGGATCGGCTCGGCGCGCGCGAACGCATCCGCGGGGCCTCCGACCATGAAGGTCAGCGTCCCCGCCGCCGCCGCCGCAATGCCTCCCGATACCGGCGCATCGACCGCCGCCAAGCCCGCGCCCGAGGCACTCTGAGCAACCGAGCGCGCCGTGGCGACGTCGATCGTCGAACAATCGATCAGGACCGCCGCAGGCGCGACCGCGCCCATGATCTGCTCATACACCTCGGCGACATGCTTGCCCGCCGGCAGCATCGTCACCACCGCCTCGGCCCCGTCCGCCGCCGCCGCCGCGCTGTCGGCGGCCAGACACCCGGCCGTCTCGGCCCGCCTCAGCGCGTCCGCCGACAGGTCGAACGCGTGCACGTCGTGCCCCGCTTTTGCCAGGTTGGCGGCCATTCCCGCGCCCATATTGCCCAGGCCGATAAATGCGATCCGTGCCATTGCTATTTCCTCTTTCGTGTTCCCGCGCGGGCGGGAACCCAGTCGGGGCTCCCGCCTTCGCGGGAGCACAACCTAACGCCCGGACCAGTTCCCTGGCCGCTTCTCGACGAACGCGGCCATGCCTTCCTTCTGATCCTGCGTCCCGAACAGGCCGTGGAACAGCCTTCGTTCGAATTGGACGCCGTGCGACAGGCCCGTCTCGAACGCGGCGTTGACCATTTCCTTGTTCGCCAGCACCGCCAGCGGTGCCATCGCGGCGATCGCGCTCGCCGTCCGCACCGCCTCTTCGACCAGATCGTCCGCGGGCACCACGCGCGCGACCAGCCCGGCGCGCTCCGCCTCGGCGGCGTCGATCATCCGGCCGGTCAGGCACATCTCCATCGCCTTGGCCTTGCCGACGGCACGGGTCAGCCGCTGCGACCCGCCCATGCCGGGCGTGACGCCCAGCTTGATCTCGGGCTGTCCGAACCGCGCGGTATCGGCGGCCAGGATGAAGTCGCACATCATCGCCAGCTCGCATCCGCCGCCGAGCGCAAAGCCCGCCACCGCTGCGATCACGGGCTTTCGCGTGCGGGTGAACACGTCCCAGCCGGCGAAGAAATCGGCCGCGTACATGTCGGCAAAGCCCTGCGCCTGCATCTCCTTGATGTCCGCGCCGGCCGCGAACGCCTTGCCCGATCCGGTGATCACGGCGCAGCCCTGATCCGCGTCGGCGTCGAAGGCCCGCATCGCGGCCAGCAGATCGGCCAGCAACTGCGCGTTGAGCGCGTTGAGCGCCTGGGGCCGGTTGAGCGTGACCAATGTCACGCGGCCGCGCTGTTCGACCAGGATCGTTTCGTAGGTCATGTGCTTCTTCTACCTTCTTGTGCTCCCGCGAAGGCGGGAGTCCAGACTGGGTTCCCGCCTTCGCGGGAACACAGGCATGTCAATTCGGCGTCCAGGCGTCGCCATCTGGCAAGGGCGCGAAGATCTGGTCGATGACATGGTCGCTGACGTCCTCGACGCGCGACGGGTTCCACCGCGGCGCATTATCCTTGTCGATGATCACCGCGCGCACGCCTTCGGCGAAGTCGGGCCGCTGCACCACGCGGGTCGCGACCGCATATTCCTGCCGCATCTCGTCTTCGAACGTCGCCATCGTGCGCCCCTCGAGCAGCAGCTTCAGGCTGACCTTCATCGCCTGTGGGCTCTTGGTGCGCAGCGTCGCGAGTGTCGCTCGCGCGAACTCGCTCTCATCCGCCTCCACGACCGCGAACACATCTTCGAGCGTATCGGACGCGAACAGCCGATCGATCGCCTCCGCATGCGCCAGGATCGCGGCATCGGGTATGGGTGCGGAAAGCTCCGCCAGTATCGTTTCCACCCCGCTCGGACCGGCAACGATCCGCGCCTTGGCCTCGCCCAGCCGCTCCGCCCGCATGTAATGCGTCGCCAGCCCCAGCGCGTGGCACTCCGCCCCGTTCAGTCGCGCGCCCGTCAGCGCCAGATATTGCCCGATCCGCCCCGGCAGCCGCGACAGATACCAGCCGCCGCCGACATCGGGGAACAGCCCGATCCCCGTCTCCGGCATGGCGAAGCGCGTATTCTCGGTCGCGATCCGGTACCGCGCGGGCTGCGAGATACCGACGCCGCCGCCCATCGTGATCCCGTCCATCCACGCGACGATCGGCTTGGCATAGGTGAACAGCCGGTGGTTCATCCGGTATTCGGCCAGGAAGAACGCCCGCGCCTCCGCCCCGTCGCCGGCTCCCGATGTCCCCAGCATGCGGATATCGCCGCCAGCGCAGAACCCCCGCCCCTCGGCATGATCGATCATCACCAGCGCGACCGCCGGATCATTGCGCCACGCCTCCAGCGCGTCGAGCACGCCCACGCACATCGCGGTGTTCAGCGCATGCAACGCCTTGGGCCGGTTCAGCCTGATACGGCCGACCGCGCCGTCGCGCTGGATGATCAGATCGTCGGTCATCATCTTCCTCGTTCCCCCGCGAGGGCGGGGGTCCAGCCTTGGCTCCCGCCTTCGCAAGAGCACATCCACGTCATTGCCGGGTCAGTTCGCGTCCGACGATCATGCGCATGATCTGATTCGTGCCCTCCAGAATCGAATGCACGCGCAGGTCGCGCCAGAACCGCTCGATCGGGTAATCCATCAGATAGCCGTAGCCGCCGTGGAGCTGCAGCGCCCGGTCGACGATCGCGCTGCCTGAATCGGTCGCCAGCCGCTTGGCCATGGCGGCAAACTTGGTCTTGTCGGGGGCGTCCGCCGTCACCTTGGCGGCGGCGACATAGAGCAGCGCGCGTGCCGCCTCCAGGTCCGTCGCCATGTCGGCCAGCGTGAACTGCGTGTTCTGGAAGTCGGCGATCGGCTTGCCGAATTGCTGGCGATCCTTGGTGTAGGCAATCGATTCGTCCAGGCACCGCTGCGCCCCGCCGAGCGAACAGGCCCCGATGTTGAGCCGCCCGCCGTCCAGCCCCATCATCGCGATCCGGAATCCTTCGCCGAGCGCCCCGACCTGATTTTCGGCCGGCACGCGGACACCGTCCATGATCACCTGGCGCGTCGGTTGCGAATGCCAGCCGAGCTTGCGCTCGTTCGCGCCGTACGACATCCCCGGGTAATCGCGCTCGACCACGAAGGAGGAAATGCCCTTGGGCCCATCCTCCCCGGTGCGCGCCATCACGACATAGACTTCGTTCTCGCCGCCGCCCGAGATGAACTGCTTGGTCCCGGTCAGCACCCAATCGTCGCCGTCGCGCACCGCGCGCGTCTTCAGCGCCGACGCGTCTGATCCCGACGCCGGCTCGGTCAGGCAATAGCTCGCCAGCCGGTCCATCGTGACCAGGCTGGGCAGATACTTGTCCTTGACGGTTTGCGATCCGAACCGGTCAATCATCCACGCCGCCATGTTGTGGATCGAAATGAAGGCGGAGGTGGACGGACAGCCATAGGCCATCGCCTCCATGATCAGAGCCGCCTCGAGCCGTCCGAGCGCGATGCCGCCGCTTTCCTCGCTGACATAGATCGCGGCAAAGCCCAGCTCGGCCGCCGCCTTGATCGTGTCGCGCGGGAAGATGTGCTTCTCGTCCCACTCGGCGGCATGCGGCGTGATGCGGTCGGCGGTGAAGCGGCGCGCCAGCTCCTGGATCTCGCGCTGGTCGCCAGAAAGATCAAATTGGGGGGTCAGATCGAATTGGGTCATTTCAGGTCCTTGCACACGCGCGCGTCGTCTCGCGCGCATATCGGCTGGCGGCCTCCTGCCACCGATCACCGCGAAGATCGACGCCCGGGGTCAAGCCGGACAACGCATGTGCCGTTACTGGCCGCCGGCCCGCTTTCCTCGCGTATGATCGTCCGTCCGCCCTCGATCAGCGTCATGGTGGTGCGCTTGGTCCAGCTTTGCCCCTCGCCGGTAAAGGCGAGTTCGGCGGTCAGCTTGAAGGGCGAGGCGATCTCGATCCGGGTCGGTGCCCCCCGCGACTCGTAGAAGCGCAGCCGATCGGCCTCCACCGTCATCAACCCCTTGGCATCGGCGCGCGCCGGATCGCAGTCGTTGGCGACCATGCCCCAGCGCCCCCGGAACGGCGCCGGGAAGGTCGATGCCACCGTCGGCGTGGGCGTGGCGGCAGGGGGCAAAGCCACGACACCATTGCCGCGATCATCGATGGCAGAGTCCGCCACCGGCTCGCTTCGATCGGTCTCCGCCTGTGCGCTCGAGGCGTTGTTCGCCGGCGCACTCCCGCCGCACGCGCCCAAGAGCAGAAGCGGGATCAGCATCCCCACACGCATCGCCCTCACCCCATCGTCGGAATGACGAACGCGTCCTGCACGCGGCTCGGCCCGCCGTCCTCCGACCCGCGCGGCAAATCGACCGCGCCATCGGGCCAACGCTGCGTCACCGTCTTGACCTTGGTCCAGAAGCGGACGCCCTCCATGCCGTGCTGGTTGTGGTCGCCAAAGGCGGACCGCTTCCACCCGCCAAAGCTGTGATAGGCGACGGGCACCGGGATCGGCACGTTGATCCCGACCATGCCGACATTCACCCGCGCGGCGAATTCGCGCGCGGCGTGGCCGTTGCGGGTGAAGATCGCCACGCCGTTGCCGTACTGGTGGTCGCTCGGCAGTCGCACCGCGGTCTCGAAGTCCGGCGCGCGGACGATCTGGAGCACGGGGCCGAAAATCTCTTCCTTGTACGCGCTCATCTCGGGCGTGACACGGTCGAACAAAGTCGGGCCGACGAAGAACCCCTCCTCATGCCCCTGGAGCGAGAAGCCGCGCCCGTCGACGACCAGCTCCGCGCCTTCGTCGACGCCGGTCTGGATCCAGTCCTCGACGCGCTTCTTGTGGGCGGCGTTCACCACCGGGCCGTAATGCGCCTCGGCATCGGTCGAGACACCGACGCGCAGTGCAGCGATCGCGGGGATCAGCTTTTCGCGCAAGGCATCCGCCGTCCGGTCGCCGACCGGCACCACCACGGGCAGCGCCATGCAGCGTTCCCCCGCGCTGCCGAACGCCGCGCCCGCCAGGTCGGCGACGACCTGATCCAGATCGGCGTCGGGCATGACGATGCCATGGTTCTTGGCCCCGCCCATCGCCTGGACGCGTTTGCCCGCCGCGATGCCACGCCTGTAGACATAATGCGCGATGTCGCTCGACCCGACGAAGCTGACCGCCGCGATGGCGGGGTGGTCGAGAATCGCGTCGACCATTTCCTTGTCGCCGTGCACGACCTGAAGAATGCCCGCGGGCGCGCCGGCTTCCAGCATCAGCTCGGCCAGCCGGACGGGCACCGACGGATCGCGCTCGCTGGGCTTCAGGATGAACGCGTTGCCGCATGCGATCGCGACGCCGCTCATCCATAGCGGGATCATGGCGGGAAAGTTGAACGGCGTGATGCCGGCCCCGATGCCCACGGGCGTGCGCATCGAATAGACGTCGATCCCCGGCCCCGCACCCGGCGTATATTCGCCCTTGAGCAGATGCGGCACGCCGCATGCGAACTCGATCACCTCCAGCCCGCGCTGAATATCGCCCTTCGAATCGGCGATGACCTTGCCGTGTTCGGACGACAACAGGTGCGCGAGTTCGTCGATATGCGCCTCGACCAGCGCCTTGAAGTTGAACATCACGCGCGCGCGCCGTTGCGGGTTGGTCGCGGCCCAGCCAGGCTGCGCTGCCTGCGCCGCGGCGACCGCGCGATCGAGCACCGCGGCATCGCCCAGCGTGACGCTGGCCTGCACCTGACCGGTATTGGGGTCCCAGACCGCGCTGGTGCGGGTGCCGCCCGCGGTGCCGCCGCCGCCCGCGATCACATGATCGATCTGCCGCATGATATTCTCTCCTTGGGCGCAGCCTCTGGCCCCAAGCGCGCGCGGTCGCAAGCCGCTTACGTCTCGATCTTGCCCCGATCCTGCCGCGTGGCCCGCGCGGTCGTGCCGAACGCCGCCTGGAATGCGCGCGCGAAATGCGCCTGGCTGGAGAATCCGTGCGCGAAGGCGATCTCACCGATCCGCCGCGCGTCGCCTGGATCGAGCAGCGCAAGCCGGATCGCCTCCAGCCGCCGCCGCCAGATATAGCGCGCGACGCCGCCCTGCCCTTCGAACAGCGAATACAGATCGGATCGCGATATGCCTAGCTTGGTCATCAGCCATTCGGGCGTCAGGTCGACCGATCCCAGCTGCGATTCGATCAGCCGTTGCGCCTGTTGAGCGGTCGCCGCGCGGCGGCTCGAACCGCGCGCCGGATCGCCCGTGAACTCGAGTCCCAGCGCCGACAGCAGCAGCTTGACCATCGTTTCGCCCAGGATGGGCGCGACGAGCGGGGGCAGGTGCGGCATCTGTTCGGCCAGCCCGCGCATCAGCTGCCCCAGCAACGCGCCGCATCCGCGCGCGGTCGACGCCACCCGCCCGTGCAGCGCGCGCACATCCTCGACATGCGGCAGGAACCGGGCGCGCGGGATCGCGACATGGATGACGTCGCGCGGCTCGTCGTCGACGATCGCGAAACTTTGCGCGAAATCGAGCACGGTGATCGTACCGGGCTCGCTGACGAACGGGCCCGCGGGGGTCGATCCGGTGGCACGGCCTTCCAGCACCAGCTGGATCACCACCGCGTCATAGCGATCGCCCGTGATCGCGGCGACCAGCCGCTCGGTCCGCCGCGGTGACGCAGGCCCCGCGACGATATCAAGGTCGTGGAGCTGGCAGGATCGGAACCGTGTTTCCCCATCGGCCGACAGGAACAGCGTCTGCAACAAGCCGTTGAGATGGTCGTCGGCCGATGGCACCGCTCGTGGCGGTGCAGCCCAATGCGTTCCGGCAATCCCGACCTTCTGCTCGACCATGCGCCCCCTCGGCGGCCGGCGCTGCGAAGGTTCCCCAACCCCTGCGACGCTCCCCTACCCGTCTTGCCGTCCCGATTGGGACCGCTGCGGGCTTACCATGGTGTAGGCGGCGTTTACCTCGCCCGGCAAGAGAGAGTCTGGCGCCATGTCTCGCGCCGGGATTCCTGGCTCAGGCGGACGCGATCCATGCGTCTCCCAACTGGCCGAGCAGGTCGAGCGGCACGCGCCCGTGCCGCAGCACGGCGGCGTGATAGGCCTTGAGGTCGAACCGCGCGCCCAGCTTCGCCTTTGCGCGGTCGCGAACGCCGACGAATGCGGCATGGCCCAGCTTATAGCTCGCCGCCTGCCCCGGATTGACGCAATAGCGTTCGATCTCGCGCGTCGCGTCGCCCGTCGTATCGCCCTGGTTGTCGACGAAATACGCGATCGCGCGCTCGCGGCTCCAGCGATACTCGTGCAACCCCGTATCGACGACACAGCGATTGGCGCGGAACAGCTGCGCCTTCAAATATCCGATCCGCCCCAGCGGATCGTCGTCATACATGCCGATCTCGTCGGCGAGCTGTTCCGAATAGAGCGCCCAACCCTCCCCGAACCCGGAGAACCCTTGCATCTTGCGGATCAGCGGCAGCCGCGTGTTCGACAGCTGCAACCCGAAATCCATCTGATGGCCCGGCAAGCCTTCGTGATAAGTCGTCGTGACCAGGTCAAACCGCGGCCAGTCGGCGGTGTCCTTCAGGTTGAAATACACGAGTCCCGGGCGCGATCCGTCCAACGACGGCCCCTGCGCGAACGCCCCCGCCGCACCGGCCTCGGTCTGCGGCGGCACGCGGCGGACCTCGAACTTGTACGGTGGCATCCGCTCGAACACCGCGGGCAACCGCTTGGCGATCGCCGCCAGCCGTTCATTGCACAGCGCGATCAGCGCCGCGCGGCCTTCGTCGGTGTTGGGGAAACGGTGCTTGGGATCGGCGGTTAGCGCTGCCAGCCGCGCGCCGACGCTGCCCGTGCTATACCCTTGCGCCTTCAACAACGTATCGATCCGCGCGGTCAGGTCACGCGCCTGGTCGAGCCCGAAGCGGTGCACCTCCTGCGGGCTGAGCGACGTCGTCGTGTTCGACCGCAGCGCCGCGCGGTAGAAGGCGGCCCCGTCCTTCAGCTTCCACACGCCCGCGTCATGCGTCGCGGTGGCGCGCAGCTTGGCGGTTTGGTCGATCTGTCGCACGATCGCGGGCAGCACCTCCGCATCCCACTGGCGCGCGCCCTGCGCGCCGTACCGTGCGTCGAGCCGCTTGTCCGCCGCTCGACGCACCAGCGACCGGACCACCAGCGCGTCGGCCGATCCGACGCGCAGCGCCGTCAGCTGGCTTGTCGCCAGGTCCAAGATGAAATCGGGGGGCACCACGCCGGCGGCCGCGTCGCGCCGCATCCGCCCGGTCTGCGCATCCAGTTGCACCGCAAAGGCGCGCATTCGCGCCAGATAGGCGTCGGCATCACCGGCGGTCTCGATCTTGTGCTTGGTGTCGAGGAAGTCGGGAACCGACTGGTACACGCCCGACTGCTGCGACACGACATAGGGGCTGGGGCCATAGGCCTGCCCGCCGAAATCGAACCGCTGCACCCCGGCGGCCGATTCGCGCGTGTAGATGGTGCAATCCAGATCGACGCGTTCGTCGGCGGTGAGCGCGTCGCGATCGACCGCCTTCAATTCGGCCAGCTCGGCGAGCGTCGCCGCGCGGTTCGCCGCAAGCCCGGCGACCGACTGATCGGATAGCTGCGCGCGCAGATCGGCGTTCGCGCCGGTGTCGAGCCCCAGGTTCGTCGCCCCCTCCGGCCCGCGCCGCAGCTGCGCCTGGACGAGCCGGTCGAACAGCGCCGCGAGCGGGCTGGTGGCGGCGTGCGCGGGAATGGCGGTCAGCGCCGTCGTGGCGGCGGTACCTACAAGAAAGGAACGACGATGCATGTAAATTCCTTTCCCTCTCCCTCCAGGGGAGGGACAGGCGCGGAGCGCCAGGGAGAGGGGATGACTACCAGGGCGAGCCCCTCTCCCGACCTCGCTACGCTCGATCACCCTCTCCCCTCAAGGGAGAGGGATCAAGACATCAAGAGCGAGTTCCATAAAGCGGGAAGCTGCCGAATGCGCCCGCGCCGACCGTGCCGTTCAGCTGGTCGCCTTCCGCGGTCGCCTGGCAATCGAGCGTCATCGACATGGGCACCGACACCTGCTGCTTCCAGCTGATCGTGTCGCCCGATACTTCGCCCTGGACGTCGCTAGATCCCATCGCGCCCGACGCGGTGCCGGTGAAGGTCCCGCCCGAACTGGCGACGGTCAGCGTCAGCTTCTGGTCACCCAGCGGCGATTTCACGGTGCACGCCCAAGTGCCGTCGACATTGGCCATAGTGTAACTCCCTTGATTGATGCCGATCAACGCGCCGCGGTGGCGGGGGCTCCCGTGGCGGGCGCACCCGTAACCTGCGCGGCGGACATTACCTCCACGGGCAGTCCCAACCCTTCGAGCTGCGGCCGCACGACCTTGGCGTCTCCCACCACGACCCACACGATCTTCTTGGGATCGAGCGCGCCCTGGATCGCCCCGTTCAACTGGGGAAGCGTGTAGCCGCGATAGCGCCCCGTCAGCGTCGTCTGGTAATTATCGGGCCGCTTGTACAGGTCGTTGCTCTGCATCGCCGACAGCACCGCGTCCGAGGTTTCATACGTGCCGGGCAGCGCATTGATGCCGCCGTTGATCGCGCGGTCGAATTCGACCTGCGTCATTGGCGACTTGGTCAGGAAGTCGATCACGTCCTCGCGCGCCGAAGCGAGCGACGCTCCGGTCTTGTCCGCCTGCACCGGCGCATTGACCACGAA
>DASVUT010000170.1:0-3048 GCA_036386955.1 Sphingomonas sp.
CCTTAGTTACGCCGCAATCGCGAGTGCTTCGTTATCGTTGGCACTTGTGTAATGGGCCGTTGCGGTGGTCCCATTCCGAGCGAAGACTGCGCCTTTCAATACACGTCGATCCTGGTTCGGCCCCGTCAAAACCGGCCCCGAAAGGACAGGTTGTGGTGGAGCCGCCGGGTACTGCCCCCGGGTCCGCTGCATCTATTTCACGCCGCGATTTATCGCCATAGTCGGGTTTGCACCCGACACCGCCGATATAGGGACGCGGGCGCGCCCGTGCAAACGCCTTTCGCTCGCCACATTATGACGCCATAGCGGCCCTATCATGTTGACCCAGCGTTCCCGTTACGCGCTTCGTGCGATGCTGTTCCTTGCGGAAGCACCGCCCGGCGGCCCGCCCATCCCGATGACGCGCATCGCGATCGCGGCCAATGTGCCGCGCAAGTTCCTGGAACTGATCCTGGCCGATCTGCGCGACGCGGGCCTGTTGCGCAGTCACCGCGGCAAGATGGGCGGATATTGCCTGTCGCGCCCGACGCACCTGATTTCGCTCGGCGACATCATCCGCGTGATCGAGGGGCCGCTGGCGCTGGTGCCCTGCGTCAGCCGCACCGCATACCGCCCCTGCCCCGATTGCAAGAGCGAGGCCGATTGCGCGATCCGCCATGCGATGATGCGGGTGCGCGATGAGACCGCCCGCATCCTGGACGGCACCAGCCTGGCCGATGCGACGGCGGAGGATCTGGTCGCGGCCTGAGCTCGGGCAGTTCGAGAACTGACGTCGCGTGGTCTCGAGTAATTCGACAATCCTCCCCGGGACGGGGAGGTGGCGCGAAGCGACGGAAGGGGCTAGCGGCGCGCGCAACCTCCTCCCGGCGAACCCCCTCCACCGCCGGCTGAAGAAGCCGGTTTCCCTCCCCGTCCCGGGGAGGATTAGAACAGTCTCTAAGCCGACCGCGCCGCCTTCAGCTCGTCCCTGATCTCGCGCAGCAAGGCGATCTCGACCGGCTCGGGTTGGGGCACGACCGGGACGGCTGCGGCATCTTCTTCGCGCTTCAGTCGCGCGGCTTCGCGTTCGATCAGCGCGGCGGTGCGGTTCACCACGCGCAGCAGCATGAAGATGATGAAGGCGACGATCACAAAATTGACCGCCACGGTCAGAAACGCGCCATAGCCGAGCAGCGGCACTCCTGCCTTCTTGAGCGCGACATAATCGGTCAGCGAGCCAGTATAGCTCGCGGGCACCGGGCCCATCCGCCAGAAATAGCTGGAGAAATCGAGCCCGCCCAGGATGCGCCCGATCAGCGGCATGATCAGATCGTCGGTCAGCGAGGTGACGATACGCCCGAACGCGGCACCGATGATGACCGCCACGGCCAAGTCGAGCACGTTGCCGCGCATGATGAACGAGCGGAATTCCTTGAACATCACGGCCCCTCCTTGATGCGGTTGCGCTACCGCGCGTTTGGGGCTTCGCCAAGCCCATGTGCCGCCTTATAGGGGTGACACAGCCACGAGAGACCCCACGCCCATGCGCCCTTTCATCCCCTTCGTCCTCGCCGTTCCGCTCGCCGCGTGCGGGATCAACAGCGTTCCGACCGCCGAGGAGAATGTGAAGGCGAAATGGGCCGATGTGCAGGCCGCCTATCAACGGCGCGCGAACCTGATCCCCAATTTGGAGGCGACGGTGAAGGGTGCCGCGGCATCCGAGCGCGCGATCCTGACCGATGTCATCGACGCGCGGGCGCGCGCGACGCAGGTCCAAGTAACAGGCGCGGACCTCACCGACCCGGCCAAGGTGCAGGCATTCGCGGCGGCGCAGAGCCAGTTGAATGGTTCGATCGGGCGGCTGCTCGCCAATGTTGAGGCCTACCCGCAGCTCCGCAGCCAGGAGAATTTCTCGACCTTCATGAGCCAGATCGAGGGCACCGAGAACCGCATCGGGATCGCGATCGGCGATTATAACCAAGCGGTGCAGGCGTATAACACGCGCATCCGCACCTTTCCCGACGCGATCGGCGCGCGCGTGATCCATGGTGCCAAGCCGATGGTGCCGTATCAGGCCACGACGCCGGGGGCCGAAAATGCGCCCAAGGTCGATTTCGGCGCCTGAGGTGCGCAGGCTGAGGCTCCTCCTCGCGCCGGTTCTGCTGATGGCGGGAGCGGCGCAGGCGCAGACATTTCCCAAGTTCACCGGCTTGGTGGTCGATGACGCCAACGTCCTGCCGCCTGCGGTCGAGGCGGATTTGACCGCCAAGCTGTCGGCGTTGCAGCGCGAGACCAAGCGGCAGTTGGTCGTGGCGACGATCGCCGATGTGCAGGGCTATCCGTTGGAGGATTACGGCTATCGCCTCGGGCGCGCCTGGGGCGTGGGGTTGAAGGATGTCGACAATGGCGCGATCCTGTTCGTCGCGCCGAACAACCCCGCCGGCCAGCGAGGCCCCCGGATCGAGGTCGGACAAGGGCTGGAGCCGATCGTCACCGACGCCTTTGCCGGCCAGGTCATCCGGCGTGACATGATGCCGCGGCTGAAGGCCGGCGACATCGCCGGCGCGATGACGGCCGGGACCGACGCGCTGGTGGCGCAGCTTCGCAGCAGTCCCGAAGAGGCGCGGGCGCGCACCGATGTCGCGGCGGCGGCGTTCGACCGCGCCAACCGTTCGTCCGCCAATCGCAGCGGCGGCGGCGTGCCGGTCGCGCTGATCTTCTGGATGATCATCTTTGCCGTCGTGGTGCTGCCGATGTTCCGGCGGCGCAGCAAGGCAGGCCCATGGGGTCGCCGCCATCGTCGCGGTGGCCTCGCCGGTGACGTGCTGCTGTGGGCCGTCGCCAATCAAATCGGGCAAAGCTCCGGCCGGTCGTCCGGCTGGGGTGGCGGCGGCGGCGGTTGGGGCGGCGGCGGCGGTGGAGGCTGGACCGGCGGAGGTTTCAGCGGCGGCGGCGGCGGATCGTTCGGAGGCGGTGGCGCCTCGGGGAGCTGGTGATGCGGCTGAGCGCGGAGGATCATGCGCGCGTGTCGGCGGCGGTGGCGCAGGCGGAACGTGGCACGTCGGGCGA
>DASVUT010000171.1:0-2424 GCA_036386955.1 Sphingomonas sp.
CCCGTTTCACTCGACGTGGTCAGGATCTCGGGATGCGCGGCAACGTGCTTGCGCGCCTCGGCGGCGGTCGCCTCCGTCATCGCTGCGAGCGCGGTCGGCTTGATCTTGTCGGCCTTGGTCAGCACGAGCCGGTAGGAGACAGCGGCCTGATCCAGCATCGCGATGATCTCCCGGTCGACATCCTTGATGCCGTGGCGCGAATCGATCAGCACCAGCGCGCGCTTGAGCACCTGACGCCCGCGCAGGAAATCGTTGACCAGGTAGCGCCACTGCCGAACCATGTCCTTAGGCGCCTTGGCGAAACCGTAGCCGGGCATGTCGACCAGGCGCAGCCGCAACGGTTCGCCGACGTCGAAGAAGTTCAGCTCCTGCGTGCGCCCGGGCGTGTTCGACGTGCGGGCGAGGCCGTTGCGGTTGGTCAGCGCATTCAGAAGCGAGGACTTGCCGACATTGGATCGGCCCGCGAACGCGACCTCGGGCACCGTCGGCGCGGGCAGATGCTCCAGCTTGGGGGCGGATTTCAGGAAGGCGACGGGCCCGGCAAAGGCCTTGCGTGCGTATTCGAGCTGTTCGTCGGTGAAGCTCATTTGGGCACGGCTTCCTTGAGCGCGGGATGGCGCGCGTAGAGCATCCGCTGCTGCAGGATGGTCACGCAATTGGTCGTGATCCAGTAGATCTGCAGCCCGACGGCGAACGGCGCCATGACGAACATCAGCACCCAGGGGAGGAAGGCGAACACCTGTTTCTGGGTGTCGTCCATGGGCGCAGGGTTCAGCTTGAACTGGAAATACATGCTGATGCCCAGAAGGATGGGAACGATCCCGATCCCGATCCAGGTCGGCGGCACGAAATCGAGCAGGCCGAACAAATTGACCGGCGTCAGCGGATCGGGCGCGGACAGATCGCGAATCCAGGCGACGAAGGGCTGGTGGCGCATTTCCAGCGTCAGCATCAGCACCTTGTACAGCGCGTAGAAGATCGGAATCTGGAGCAGGGTGGGCAGGCAGCCGGCGAGCGGATTGACCTTTTCCGCCTTGTAGAGCGCCATGATCTCCTGCTGCATGCGCGGCTTGTCGTCCTTGTAGCGGTCCTGCAGCGCCTTCATCTTGGGCTGGATCGCGCGCATCGACGCCATCGACGCGAACTGCCGCTGTGCGATCGGGAACAGCAGCAGCCGGATCGTCAGCGTCAACAGGATGATCGCGCCCCCGAAATTGCCGACATGCGCGAACAGCCAGTGAAGGTAGTAGAAGATCGGCTTCTCGACCAGGCGGAACCAGCCCCAGTCGATCGCGTAGTCGAGCTTCTCCGCGAGTCCTTGATCGGTATAGCGGTCGAGCAGGCGCACTTCCTTGCCGCCAGCGAAGAAGCGCGAGGCTTGCGTCACGGTGGCGCCTGGGGCCAGCATCTGCGCGCTGCGGGTGTAATCGCCCTGGAAGGCGTTGTTGGCACCGGCGCGGAACTGCCCATCGAAGCGCGCGCGCTGATCGGGGATGAGCGCGGTCAGCCAATATTTGTCGGTGAAGCCCAGCCAGCCGCCGGTCGACGCGAACTTGACCGGTGCTTCGGCGAGCTCCTTGAAGTCCGGGCGGTAGTTGGCTGAACCATTGTCGACCGACATCGGGCCGACATGGATCGTCGTCGACGACGGGTCCTTCGACACGCCGGTGCGGTTGACATAGCCATAGGTCGCGACGCGGACGGGCGCGAGGCCGGTGTTGAGGACGCTCTGCCGGACCGAGAACATATAGTCCTTGTCGACCGCCAGCTCGATACGGAAGCGGAGCCCGCGCGCGTTGGTCGCGTCCAGGCGGACGGGGGTACCGGGGCGCAGCACCGGGGCCGAGGCGGTCCACACCGCTTTAGCGCCCGGAGGCGCCAGGCCGTCGTCGCGCCAGCCGAAGCCCGCGAAATAGGCGTCGGGCGCGCCAGCGGGCGAGAGCAGCCGGATCGGCGCTGCGTCCTTGGCGATGGTTTCCTTGTAGTCGAGCAGCACGAGGTCATCGATCCGCGCGCCGCGCAGGTTGATCGATCCGCGCAGGCGGGGCGTGGCGATCAGGACGCGCGGCGTTTCGCGCAGCACGGCGGCGCGGTCGCGGATCGCGGCGGGGCCGTCGGCGGTGGGATCGGCGGCGCGGTTGGGCACGACCTGCGTCTTGCCGTCTTCGATCTTGGTGACGGGGGGATTGGCGGACGGAAAGAAGCGGTCCTGCAGCAGGGGCCAGCCGAACAGGATCAGCGCCGCGATCACGGCGAACAGCACGAAATTCTGGCGGTCGTTGTTCACGTCGGTTCAGCCCCAATCAGGGAACGGGATCGGGTCCATACCCGCCCCAAGGATGGCACCGCCCGATCCGCTTGGCTGCCAACCAGCCCCCCTTCAGCGCGCCATAGCGACGAAGCGCGGTGATTGCATAGGCCGAA
>DASVUT010000172.1:0-2291 GCA_036386955.1 Sphingomonas sp.
GCCGTTTCACTAGTCGGAGCGGCGCTTTTGGCCGAGGGCGGACTGACGGCTTGCAGGCGAATGAAGCCAGGTAGCGGACCTTCGTTCAACTAGCTGCTGAAGCCGGAAAGACCTACAATCATCAACCCGTGCCCAAACGCGGACGCCTGTTCATGTTCCTTTTGGAGTGGGCGGGGCCTCCGGTTATTGGCAAAATCATGTCAGTTGCTGGCTCGGTTCGTCGACCAACATCGGGTCACGCCAAGTATCCTGTGGAAGCACCGGTGAGCTTGATTCCGGAGCCGTCCGAGGCGCGCTGTCGAAGCGCACTTGGGTGGACCACGTCGAGCGGCTACAACCCTCTAGAGCCTCCTTCACGGCGGCGGTGCGACTGGGAAGTTCGAGTGGAAGACGATCTGCGTGATGCGACGGCGGATCTTATCGGACGTGGCTCACAACTGCGAATAGGGGTGCTCGCCTCCGCCTTCCGCGCCACCTCGTCGTCATACAAATACTACTGGTTCTTAGCGCTGTTGGACAGCCTTCCGCATCTTGACGGGCCGGTTCTCGTCACCCGAATTGTTCGATCGATGGTCGTGCTCGCATGGTTCTCAGTCGCGCAGTATCGACTCTCGCTAGGTCGGACGGACCGCCTGCAGCAATGCGTGCTGGACCTGCAATCGCAAGCGGGCCTCGCCGGCACGGAGCCGCGTCAGCGGCTGGAGGCAGCACTCGACGCTTGGCCGGAGCGTGAACGCTGGGGCCAAGAGCTGGCGAGGTTCGTGCCAGGTCGTTTCGTCGGGGCATGGTTTCCCGAGGTCGCGCGTCTCCGTCCGTACGACCGCAGGGGCGCGCGTGATGTCGCGAGGGCGTCGGACGAGGCCTGGGGAACGCCAGCCGAGGCGCCCTATCGGCTCTTCGACCGCGGTGGCGTGCAGATGATCGAGGTTTCTCCGATCTGGCGCAGGTGGCTGACGGACAACCTCGGTCTAGTCCGGAGTCACGCACAGCTTCACCTATGCCGGTACCTCCAGGCGCGCAATCCGGGCATTCCGGGCATCATCGACAAGATGGAACCTCCCGGTCGGCGCCTGTTGGCCGCGCCCAGGCGCTGGTGGCGTGGCCTGATGGACGAGGGCGGCGTGTTCGCTACCGACGTGTACACCGGCGAGCCGCTGGAGCGGGACTTCGATCTTGACCACTTCCTCCCATGGAGCTTCGTAGCCCATGACGAGCCTTGGAACCTCGCGCCTACGAGCGCCGCTGTAAACCGGTCGAAGGGCGACAGGATTCCCGACATCGACGTCTTCCTGCCGAGGCTGGCCCGACTGCATGCCGAGGTGATCGTCACATCCCAGCTCCCGCCAGCGATGGCGCGCAGTTACTCCGACTTCCTCCGCATGGAGATCGCCGGGGATGGTGCAGACATGCGCAACGCGATCGTCTTCCGTTATCGCGAACGGCTGGGGCCGCTCGCACAGATCGCCACCGGCCAGGGCTTTCCTGGAGGATGGCGGCCCGGCAACTGAATGCCCAAGTGCTCGTCGCCGCCTCGACCGGCGTCGAAGCGGGGCGCGCGCCACTTGCATCGCGGGCCCGCGATATCAACTAAAGGGCATGCGTCCAGACTTCCAACCAGGGAGACGAGATATCGCGACTGCGCTCGTACTCGCAGTGGCCGGCCGACGCGAGCTCGAGGAAGGCCACCCTGCCGCTGGACAGACCGGAGTGAACCTCGACGGGATCCTCCGTCATCTGCATCGACTGCGCCCCGAAGACTTCCCCTCTACGACGCGGCACGACTACCGCATCGTGAATTCGGTCGGGTTCGCATTGTACAAGGCGCGCGATAAACGGACGATGCCCCGGACGGCGGAGGTGCTCGACCAGGAGAACCTTTCGCGGCTGTCAGAACTGCTGGACGCGCATATTACGACCATTGTGACGTTCAGCGCGCCCGCAGAGTTGGGGGTGCGTTCAATCGGCCGTGAGCCGAGCCTCAGCTTTCACCACCCCTCAATGTCGCGCCTAAACAGCCTCTACCCGCGTCTTGGCGGAACTCGTCCATGGCGGGTGGAGGAGCGCTACCGCTTGTTTGCAGAGGAACTAGTCGCCTCGCGGCCGCTCCGATCCGCCGACCGTTAAGGTATCGGCCGCCCATTACGGCGCACCGACAAGTATAAGGGCGCCCTCTGGGGCCTGGTCCGCTCGTCCTCCCAGGTTCAGGCGGTCGGTACCTCTGAGGTCTCGGGCGGTGGTTCGACAGACAGAAGCAGCTCGGCCGGAAGCACCAGGTCGCCAACCGCCGGATG
>DASVUT010000173.1:0-7727 GCA_036386955.1 Sphingomonas sp.
CAACGCGGTGGTGAAGGCCGAGATGTTCCCGGCGCACATCCGGGCGCTCGGCGTGGCGCTCCCCTACGCGCTCGCCAACACGATATTCGGCGGCACCGCCGAATGGGTCGCCCTCTCCTTCAAGAGCGCGGGGTGGGAACGCGGATTCTATTGGTACGTGACGGTCACGATCGCGGTTTCGCTGGTCGTCTACCTGCGTATGCCCGACACACGCACCACCAGCGAGATCGTCGAGGACTGATCCGCAGCGAAGCCGTCGGCGCATCGACGCCTCAGCGCGCCTGATCATGGTATGCCACCACGCGATCCAAGTTCGGATGATCTTGGATCTTGTCCGCCGCCAGCAAACCGCGCACGAGGGGTAAACGTCGGAGAACCCCATGCGCCACTTGCTCGCCGCCTTCCTGGGGGCTGCCCTTACGCCAGCCGTCGCGTCCGCTCAGAATGCGCCGACCACACCCGCCGGCAAGGAAGCGCTGACGCTGCTGACCAAGGGGATCGCGTTCCAAACCGTTGCAGGCAGGGGGCAGGTGCCGGCCTATGCGGCGTATCTGAAGCAGCAGTTGGTCTCGGCCGGTTTCGCCGACGCGGACGTGACGTTCGTGCCGATGGGCGAGACCGGTTACATGACGGCGCGCTATCCCGGCCGCGATCGCAAGACGCCGACGGTCGTGCTGGCGCACATGGATGTGGTGGAGGCCGATCCGAAGGACTGGACCCGCGACCCGTTCACGCCCGTGGTCGAGGGCGGTTACGTCTTTGGACGCGGCAGCCTGGACAACAAGGCGGGTCTGTCGCTGGCGGTTGCGGCCCTGATGAAGCTCAAGCGCGAGAACTGGGTGCCGCAGCGCGACATCGTGCTGGTCCTGACCGGCGACGAAGAAACGAGCATGAAGACGACACGCGCCGCGGCCGAGGCCTTCAAGCATGCAGGGCTCGTCCTGAACGCCGACGCCGGCGGCGGCGCGCTGGGCGAGGACAACAAGCCGATCGCGTACGGCTTGCAAGCGGCCGAGAAGGTCTATGGCGACTGGCATCTGACCATCACGGACCCCGGCGGTCACTCCAGCCGTCCCGGACCGAGTAACGCCATCGTTAGCCTGGGCGCCGCGATCGGCAGGATCGCGGCCTACCGCTTCCCGCCACAGCAGAACGAGATCACCAAGGCGTCGCTGGCCGGCACCGCCGCGGGCACGCCAGGGCCGCTGGGTGCCGCGATGAAGGCTTTCGCGGTTAATCCGAACGACATGGATGCCGCTGCCGTGATCTCCGCCGACGCGCGTTATGTGGGGCAGATCCGCACGACCTGCGTGCCGACGATGTTCAACGGCGGCCACGCCCCCAATGCGTTGCCGCAGCGGGCCATGGCCAACGTCAATTGCCGCATCTTCCCTGGCACCCCTCGCACCGAAATCGAGAGAAAGCTGGTGGAGCTGGTCGCGGACCCAAGGATCGACGTCGCGTTCGCGGACAATGGTACGATCGAGGCGGGTGCCTCGGCGCTCGATCCCAAGGTGATGGCGGCGGTGAAGGCCGCGGTAGCCAAGCGCGCGCCCGGCGTTCCGGTGCTGCCGCTGCAGGAAGCGGGCGCAACCGACTCCATGCACTTTCGTGCGCGTGGGATTCCCAGCTTCGGGGTCGGACCTGTGTTCATGAAGCCGGGCGAGATTTTCGCGCACGGTTTGAACGAGCGGGTACCGGTTTCCACGATCGATCCGGGCGTCGGGTGGTGGGAAGGCCTTCTGAAGACATTGGGATAGCCGCGGCGCCCCCCGCACCGAACGGGTACGTCAGGAGGAGTCGATGAACAGCGGTGCCGCCGCCCGCGCGCTCGGGCTCGATTTCGGCACAACCAACACCGTCGTGGCCTTGGCCGACGATCAGGGCGGATCAGAGCTCGTCGAGTTCGGAGATCAGGACGCGGCCAGCCCGGTGTTTCGTTCGGCACTCTGCTTCTGGGAGGACGCGTGCGGCTGGAACGGTGTCGCGCACGAGGCCGGGCCATGGGCGATCGCCGAATATCTCCAGTCGCCGCTCGACAGCCGTTTCGTTCAATCGTTCAAGAGCGTGGCCGCGAGCCCCTCCTTTGAACGCGCGCTCATCTTCGGCAAGCCGTTCCGGTTCGAAGACATGGGTCGGCTCTTCCTCCAGAAGCTGGTCGCGCATGCAGGAGGCCGGCTGGATCAGCGGCCGCGCCGCGTCGTGGTCGGACGCCCGGTCGAATACGCCGGCGCACGTCCCGACCCCGCGCTCGCGCGCGAGCGCTACGACCTGATGCTGCGGGCGTTCGGCGTCGAGTTGCACTATGTCTATGAACCACTTGGCGCGGCGCACAGCTACGCCGCGCGGCTGACGGAGCCCGCGCTGGTGCTGGTGGCCGATTTCGGCGGCGGTACGACGGACTTCTCGATCGTGCGGGTTGCCGCACCCGGCGCGACGCGGCGTTGTGTGCCGCTCGCCTCCGGGGGGATCGGGATAGCGGGCGACCGCTTCGACCAGCGCATCGTCGACCATGTCGTTCTGCCCCTGCTCGGCAAGGGTGGAACCTACCGATCGATGGGCAAGCTGCTCGACATCCCGGGCGGTTGGTTCGCCGACTTTGCCGACTGGTCCCGGCTGGCACTCATGCGCAACCGGCGCACGCTTGAGGAGCTACGCCGGTTGCAGTCCAGCGCCGTCGATCCCGAGCCGATCAGTCGCATGATCGCGCTGATCGAGCACGAACAGGGCTTCCCGCTCTACGACGCGGTCGGTCGGGTCAAACGCGCTCTGTCCACGCAGGACCGCGCCGAGTTCCGCTTCGACGGCGGTGGCGTGCGGATCACCGCCGAGGTGCGCCGGGACGCGTTCGAACACTGGATCGCGGACGACCTCCTGCGCATCGATCGCGCCATGGACGCGGCGCTGGCGCGCGCGGGGGTGGAAAGCGCCGCCATCGACCGCGTCTTCCTGACGGGCGGCTCCTCGCTGCTGCCGGCGATCCGCGCGATCTTCAACCGGCGCTTCGGGGAAGGGCGGATCGCGATCGGCGGCGAACTGACCTCGATCGCGCACGGCCTCGCACTCATCGGTGCCGAGCCCGACCCCGCGGAGTGGGCGGCCTGATCAATGCCCCCCCTCGACCCAGGGCACGCCCGCGGCACGCAACGCATCCGCCAGTGCTTCCTCGATCTCCAGCGACTCCCACCGGGCCATGGGGTTCAGGTGTTCGAATAGTTCGGGAAGAAGGCGGACGCCGAAGCGCTTCACGGCACCGCTCGCGCGGTAGCCCGCCTTGTGCTGGTCGAAACGCCAGTCCGGGTCACGCGCGGTCTGGCCGACATAGAGCCCCCATGCGAAAGGCCGGCCCGGGTCGTGGAGCAGCACGACGTACACGCAATGCCCCGCACGGCGCTGGCCACGGGTGGTGGCGCGAAACGCGCGCGCCGCGCGTATCGCTGCTGCCATCCAACGCTGTCCCTCGATCGCCACCGCGCCCGCTTGGCGGGTTCGCGATTGACGTCAACCGTCAAGGAGTTGGACGGAGCGACACCGGCACCGGGCATCAGGTGAACGCGCGGCGACAACAACAATCGCTTCACACAGGTGCGCCCCGTTCGTAGCATCCAGTGATGGGATTCAGAGGGTCGATTTGCCCGCGCCATTTCGAAGTCGACGCGCTGGAGCGTACGCGCGCCGCGTTTCGGTCCGACCGGTTCAAGTCGGTCGTCATCGACGATTTCCTGAATCCCTTGTTCGCCGCGGACCTTCTCGCCTGGTTCGAGCGCGACGGCGTTTTTCAGGAACACCATTGCTTGAAAGACCCGCTGCCCAGGCCCCGGTCGCACGATGGCGATGGCGGAACGACGATCGAGCGGACCGTCAGCAAGGAGGATTTCGCCGCCGCTCCCAAAAGCAGCTGGCTGGCTCGCGAACTGCTCATGCGCGAAGAGCCTCCACGCGATACGGCAAGCACGGGCTGGCTGGCGCACACCCGGTTCCTGGACATGCTGACCAGCGAGGCGTTCAAGGCCTATCTGGGTGCGGTCACCGATACCGATGATCTGCAGGATGTGACCTATATGGCGCGAACGATGCGCCACGACGATCTCTGCAGCGCGCACAGCGATGACGGAGACGGACGCAGCTTGTGCATGCTCTTGTATATGGGGACCGATTGGACGCCCGATTTCGGTGGCCGGTTCCAGAATATCGTGAAGGGCAAGGTCGCTCGGAGCACCGATCCGCTCGGCAACAGACTGATCCTGCACAAGCCTGCTCCCGACCAGATTCATCAGGTCGAGCCGATCAGCGAGGCAGGCCGGCATTGGCGGCGGCACACCTATTCGGTGTGGTTCGGCACCTTCCCGAAACACAGCTAGAGCGTTTTCCGACCATGTGGCTTCACTGGCACGGAGGCGATGTGGGTTCGGCGCAAGGCGAGAGGAGGGCGCGATGCTTTGCATCGTAACCGACAAGCAACGCCGCGCCGGGCGCAGATCGCCCCGCCGCGCACCGGGCGCCCGAAGGGCGATGACGGTGGTGCGACATGGTCGGAAACCGCTCTAAGGCTCGGTTCGCCCTCCGGTCCGGCCGGTTCGGTTGGCCGACGATGTGGCCACGCCGTCGGTTCTCCCGCCGCCGCGCCCCGTGCGATTATGCTCCGGCTTGGCCAATGACGATGTCGCCATCATCCGGAGCGGGATGGGCTCGCCCTCCACCGGCTCAGGGGTCGAGGCGGCTTGGCCATCGACCGACGTCGGTGAGGGCGAGGTCGCCGGGGCGGAGGCGGCCGTTGTCGCGGTTGGCGCAGGTGTCGGCTTCGACTCCTGGTTCTCCGCCTCCTGCCCGCACGCGGCAGCGAGAAGCGCCAGGGACAGAATCTCGAGATCGGATGTCTTCACCGCCACGTTCCCCCGCGCCATTGCTTCAGCGACGGTGGACGCTTGGCTGAAGCCGGGCAAGCTGCAAAGCTGGAACCGGAGCGATAGGCCGTTCAGGCGACCTATGATGCGTCGTGCAAACGCGCCGCGTGGGCGTCCGCCCACGACTTCCCCTCATCGCCGCCCCACAGCAGCCAGGCGATGTACCCGGCGGACGGATCGGAGCTGGAGCCCCAGTCGTGCGCCTTGCCCTGCTTGTCCACTTCGTGCCGCGCGAAGTAGCTGTGCATCGACATGACGTCCTCGGGCGACAGCTCATTGCGGTCGACCAGCTGCTGTGCTCGGCGCACCCCGACCTCGGTGCCGCCCCGACCGAACTGCTCGCGCAGTTTCAGTCCCTTGCTGGCGTTCGCCGCCATCTTGGCGGTGGGCCTGAAGCTATCGGCCATCGTTATCTCCTCGAGAGCATTTTCCGACCATGTGGCATCACTGGCACGAAGGCGATTTGGGCTCGGCGCAAGGCGCGAGGAGGGCGCGATCCTTTGCATCGTAACCGACGAGCAACGCCGCGCCGGGCGCAGATCGCCCCGCCACGCAGCGCGCGCCCGAAGGGCGATGACGGTGGTGCGACATGGTCGGAAACCGCTCTAGCCCTTGGACGCCTTCCCACCCTTTTTGCCGAGCTCGGCCTGCGCGGCGGAGGATTTGCGCGGGTTCTTCTCGCCTTCCTTGGCAGCCTTGGCGTTCGCCCTCCGCGCGGTGGCGCTACCGTGACCTTGCTCCATCATGCTGCTCGATCCTTTCTCGCGCGCGTTCGACAGCAAGGAACGACGGACCGGCGGCACCGGTTGCATGCGCGGGTCCTAAGTATGTCGGCGCGACTCAGCCGACCGCCTTTGCCAATTCGCTCTTGCTCATCCTGGAGCGGCCCGGAACGCTTTTGCGCTTGGCGTCCTCGTACAGCTGAGCCTTCGTCTTGCCATCCTGGTCGCTGTCGCGCGTCTTGGTCTGACTGGACCGCTTGTTCTCAGCAGGGCTTTGCTGGTCCGACGCGCCCGCTTCGCTGAGCCCGATCGCGACGGCCTGCCGGCGGCTTTTCACCGCCTTGCCGGAGCCCGTCTCCAGCTCGCCTTCCTTGAACGCGTGCATGACCCGTTCCATCGTGCCGTGTTGCGAGGTCGATTGCTTGGCCATCGTGCCAATCTCCTGCCGATGCCGCTCAAGCGCCCGATTGCTCCCCCGGTTCCCATGCGTGGAGCAGGACGGCCATGCACCCCTCCTTCCCTCTAGAACGTGGACAACCTACTGCGGCCAATGCCGTAAACGCCTCACGCCGCGTCGCGGATTACCTGGAGGAACGCATCGCCATAGGCGTCGAGCTTGCGCGCGCCGATGCCCGACAGGATCGCCAGTTCGGCGCGCGATCCGGGTCGGCGGGCGGCCATGTCGCGCAGGGTCGAATCGTGAAAGATGACATAGGGCGGCACCCCGGCCTCCTGCGCCAGTTCGCGTCGGCGGGTGCGCAGCGCCTCGAACAGCGGCCCATCTCGACCATGGCCGGCGACATTGCCCGTCGGCACGGGCGCGCCGCGCCGCCGCCGTTCGCGCTTGACCGGCGCCACCACCGACAGCGTATCGCCACCCTTCAGCAACCCGCGCGCCGCAGGGCCGAATTCCAGCCCGCCATGTTCATTGGGACGCAGCGCATCGCGCAGCAGCAGCGCGCGCGCGACCGGCTTGATCAGCGCGGCGTCCGCGCCGTCGACGATCCCCCACACGCCCAATGACTCATGCCCGCGATCGACGCTGCGCTCGGTCGACTGGCCGGTGAGCACCTGTTCGATATAGGTTTGCCCAAACATCTGCCCCGTCCTGAACACTGCCGACAGGAATTTGCGCGCGATCTCGGTCGCGTCGACCGCGTCGGTGGACCCCAGGCAATTGTCGCAATTGCCGCAGTCATCGGCCAGCGTCTCACCGAAATGCTGGAGCAGGATGCGTCGCCGGCACCCGCCCGTCTCGACCAGCGCGCCGAGTGCCGCGAGCCGCGTGCGCTCGCCCGCCTGGCGTTCGGGCTCGACCTCGCCGATGCGCTGGCGCGCGCGCGCGAAATCGTCGGCACCCCAGAACAGATGCGCGACCGTCGGATCGCCGTCGCGCCCGGCCCGCCCGGTTTCCTGATAATAGGCCTCGATCGATTTGGGCAGCCCGGCATGCGCGACGAAGCGGACATCGGGCTTGTCGATCCCCATCCCGAACGCAACGGTGGCGCAGATCACCATGTCCTCCGACGCGACGAAATCATGCTGGTTCTTTTGCCGGACATGCGGCTCCATGCCGGCGTGATAGGCGCGCACCGGCCGCCCGGTCCGGCCCAGCGCCTCGGCGAGCTTTTCGGTCGCGGCGCGCGTCTGCGCATAGACGATGCCGGGGCCGGGGATCGTCGCGACCAGATCGGCGATCTGGCGCGTCACATTGTCCTTGGCCGCGATCGCGTAACGGATGTTGGGCCGGTCGAACCCCGACACGATCATGCCGTCGGTGGGGATACCGAGCTGCGCACAGATGTCGGCGCGGGTATGCGCGTCGGCGGTCGCGGTCAGCGCCAGGCGTGGCACGTCCGGATACGCGTTCATCAGCGGCGCGAGCAGCCGGTAATCGGGGCGGAAATCATGCCCCCATTCGCTGACGCAGTGGGCTTCGTCGATCGCGAACAGGCTGATCCGAGCCTCGTCGAGCAATTCCTGAAACGCGCGCGACGAGGCGCGTTCGGGCGCGACATAGAGCAGGTCGAGTTCGCCGCGGCGGAAGCGTTCGCGCGTTTCGGCCTGGTTCTGATCGACCGAGGTCAGCGTGGCGGCACGG
>DASVUT010000174.1:0-4678 GCA_036386955.1 Sphingomonas sp.
GCTGTCGGTCGCGGGCGAGGATCGGCCGGCCCGGGTCGCGGCGCTGACCGACCGCGCGCTGTTCGCCAATTCGGTGGCGATCGACCTGATGCGCGAGTCGCTGGTGCTCGGGGGCGTGGCCAGCCTGCCGACCTTTCACCGGGGTGTCGCCGATCACCAATATCTGTTCGTCAACGATCGACCGGTGAAGGACCGCGTGCTGATGGGCGCGATCCGCGGCGCCTATGCCGAGATGATGCCGCGCGACCGGCATGCGGTCGTCGCGCTGTTCCTGGAAGTGCCCCCTGGCGAGGTCGACGTGAACGTCCATCCGGCCAAGACCGAGGTCCGGTTCCGCGACCCGGCGGGCGTGCGCGGGCTGATCGTGTCGGGTTTGCGGCAAGCGTTGATGGGCGTGGGGCACCGGGTGGTACAGCGGGCGGATGCGGCGGCGATGGCGATGTGGCAGGCGGGGGCGAGTCCCCTTCCTTCAGGAGAAGGGTTGGGGTGGGGCGCAGACGGCAGCACGCTGCCCCACCTGAGCCCCTCCCCCGAGGGGGAGGGGCTCAGGTTGTTCGAGCGGCGGCCGACCTTCTTCACGCCGCCGCCGGCCGCACGGGCGGAAGTCGCTTCAGCCGCACCGCCCGAGGCCGCCGATCATCCGCTCGGCGTCGCACGCGGGCAGGTGGCGCGGACTTATGTGGTGGCGGAAGCCGCCGACGGGCTGATCCTGGTCGACCAGCATGCCGCGCATGAACGACTGGTTCTGGAGCGGATGCGCGCGGCGATGGCGGACGGGCGCGTCGCCAGCCAGGCGCTGCTGATCCCCGAGGTCATCGAGCTGGACGAGCCGGCTTGCGACCGGCTGGAGGCGCGCGCGGAGGAGCTGGCGGAGTTCGGGCTGGAGCTCGATCGGTTCGGCCCCCGCGCGATGCTGGTGCGCGCGACGCCGGCGCTGCTGGGGCAGGCCGATCCGCGGGGGCTGGTCGTCGATCTGGCGGATGAACTCGCCGCGCATGACGAGGCGCTGTCACTGCGCGAACGGCTGGATCATGTCGCCGCGACGATGGCGTGCCACGGGTCGGTGCGGGCCGGGCGGGTGCTGTCGGTCGCCGAGATGAACGCGCTGCTCCGCGAGATGGAGGTCACGCCGCGATCGGGCCAATGCAATCATGGCCGCCCGACCTGGATCAAGCTGGGCATGGCGGATGTGGAGAAGCTGTTCGGTCGCCGCTGACCCGCGTGTTCACGAATGCGAAACCTTTTGGCCGCGCCGCGCATTTCACCGGCATCTCCATCCATAGGCAGAGCCATGAAGCAGATTTTCCCGGTCATATGCGCGCTGATCCCGCTGGCCGCCGTGATCGGTGCCTGCGTTTCCTGTCCCTGACGCAGCATTCTCATCGAACAAGAAAAAGGCCGCTCGGAGCGATCCGGGCGGCCTTTTTCGTGATGGTCGAGGGTCCGGGTCAGCCCTGCGGCTGATCGCCCTGCGACTGGACCTCGGCGGTGGCGCCCGGTTCGGCGTTGGGATCGTAATCCTCGACAAAGCCGGCCTCGTCACGTTCGAACATCGAAGCCATGACATCGACGCCCGACGCCTGCATCTGCGCCTCTTCGGGCGAGCGTGCGACGTTGACGCGGACCGTCACCGACACTTCGGGGTGCAGCGCGACCTTGACCTCGTACACGCCGATCGCCTTGATCGGCTTGTCGAGCACGACCTGTGCGCGCGTGACCTTGTGGCCATCGGCGCCCAGCGCGTCGACCAGGTCGCGCACCGCGACCGAGCCGTAGAGCTGGCCGGTGTTGGAAGCCTGACGGATCAACGTAACCGTCGCGTCCTTGAACGAGCCGGCTTCCTTTTCCGCTTCGCCGCGACGGTTGGCGTTGTCGCCTTCGATCCGCGCGCGGTTCATCTCGAAGACCTTGCGATTGGCCTCGTTGGCGCGCAGCGCCTTCTTGCGCGGGAGAAGGAAGTTGCGGGCGAACCCGTCCTTGACCTTAACCACATCGCCAATGGCGCCGAGCTTTTCGACGCGTTCCAGAAGAATGACGTCCATGTGTCTGGACTCCTTACTTAACGACGTAGGGCAGCAGGCCCAGATGACGCGCGCGCTTGATCGCCTGGGCGAGTTCGCGCTGCTTCTTGGCGCTTACGCTGGTGATGCGCGAGGGCACGATCTTGCCACGCTCGGACACGAAGCCCTGGAGCAGCCGGACGTCCTTATAGTCGATCCGGGGCGCATCCTTGGCGCTGAACGGGCACGACTTGCGGCGGCGGAAAAACGGACGGGCCATTATGCCATCTCCTCTTGCGCGTCACGACGGGGACGATCGCTGCGATCCGGACGGTCACCGCGTGGGGCCCCATCACGACCACCCTCGCGCCCGCCCTCACGGTCGCTGCGACGCTCGCGGTCGCGCTCCTGCTTGCGCATCATCACGGTCGGGCCCTGTTCGAGCGCGTCGACCTTGACGGTCATGTAGCGGATGATGTCTTCGTTGATCTGCGTCTGGCGCTCCAACTCGGCCACCACGCCCGCGGGCGCGTCGATCTCGAGCATGACGTAATGCGCCTTGCGGTTCTTGGCGATCCGATAGGCGAGACTGCGCAGACCCCAGGTCTCGGTCTTGATGACCTTGCCTTGGTTGTCGGTCACGATCTTGCTGGCGGTCTCGGCCAGGGCGTCCACTTGCGCTTGGGCCAGGTCCTGGCGCGCAAGGAACGTGTGCTCGTACAGAGCCATGCGTTCACTTTCTGTGTTGGTCGATCGCTGACGGATGCACCATGCACGCCGCCCCTCCGACTGTCGTCAATGTCACGAGGGCGCACAGGCAAGCCTGCCGCCGCGGACACCATCCCCATAGCCGGATTGCGCGCAAAGACAAGCGTAACGTCGCGTGGTGCGTCCATTCCGGACGCCCAGTTGACCGCGCCGGGACGCGCGGCCTAGTCGCGCCTCCCACACATCAGGAGAGATCGCGTGCGGGCATTCATCTTCCCAGGGCAGGGCAGCCAGGCGGTCGGCATGGGCGTGCAGCTGGCCCAGGCGAGCGCGGCGGCGCGCGCGGTGTTCGAGGAGGTCGACGACGCGCTGGGGCAGAAACTCGCGCTGCTGATGGCGCAAGGACCGGCGGACGCGCTGACGCTGACCGAGAATGCACAGCCCGCGATCATGGCGAATGCGATCGCGACGCTGCGCGTGCTGACGGTCGAGGGCGGGGTGAAGCTGACCGAGGCGTGCGATTATGTCGCGGGCCATTCGCTGGGCGAATATAGCGCCTTATGCGCGGCGCAGGCGTTCGACCTGGCGACCACGGCGCGGCTGTTGAAGCGGCGCGGGCAGGCGATGCAGGCGGCGGTGCCTGTTGGCGAAGGCGCGATGGCGGCGCTGCTGGGCGCGGACCTGGATCGCGCCCGCCTGATCGCGGGCGCGGCGGTGGACGCGATCCTGGCCGAAGGGGGCGGGGAGCTGGTGTGCACGGTCGCCAACGACAACGACCCGTCGCAGGTGGTAATCTCCGGCCACCGGGTCGCTGTCGAGCGGGCGGTGGCGATGGCCAAGGAGCTGGGTGCCAAGCGCGGGGTAATCCTGCCCGTGTCGGCACCGTTTCATTGTTCGTTGATGCAGGACGCCGCCGACGTGATGGACGGCGCGCTGGCGGAGGCGACGATCGCGGCGCCGCTGGTGCCCGTGTTCTGCAACATCGACGCGGTCGCGATCGCCGATCCGGGCGCGATCCGCATCGCGCTGGTGGATCAGGTCACGGGCATGGTCCGGTGGCGCGAATCGGTGCTGGCGATGGTGGAGGCTGGGGTGACCGAGTTCGTCGAGTTCGGCGGCAAAATCCTATCCCCCATGGTCAAACGCATCGCTCCCGACGTTGAGGCGGTGAGCGTGGTCGGGATGGACGATGTGGACGCTTTGCTGAAGAAATTCTGATCACGCGAAGACGCGGAGACGCGGAGCAGAAGTGAGCGATATCGATCAGATCAGCGGCGACGTCCTGGACCTTGCGTTGCGCGTGGGGCTGCTTCTCAAATTCGGTGGCGCAACGCTCAAGGAGGGAGTGAGGCGGATCTTCAATGATCACTACGCCTCTGCGTCTCCGCGTCTCCGCGTGAACAATCTTGTTGGAGAATAGCATGTTCGATCTTTCAGGCATGACGGCGTTGGTGACGGGGGCTTCGGGTGGGATCGGGTCGGCGATCGCGCGGGCGTTGGCGGGGCGGGGGGCCCGGTTGGCGGTGTCGGGCTCCAATGCCGACAAGCTGGAGCAGTTTCGCGCCGGAATGGGCGGCGATCACGTCGCTTTGCCATGCGATCTGGGCGACGGGGCCGCGGTCGACGCGCTGGTGCCTGAGGCGGTGGCGGCGCTGGGACGGCTCGATATCCTGGTCAACAATGCCGGCGTCACCCGCGACAATCTTGCGATGCGGATGAAGGATGAGGAATGGGACACCGTCATCCGCGTCAACCTGGAGGCCGCGTTCCGGCTGTGCCGCGCCGCCGCGCGCCCGATGATGAAGGCGCGGTTCGGGCGGATCGTGTCGATCACTTCGGTCGTGGGGGCGACGGGGAACCCAGGCCAAGCGAACTATGCCGCGTCCAAGGCCGGGCTGGTGGGGATGAGCAAGGCCCTCGCGCAGGAACTCGCCAGCCGCGGCATCACCGTCAACGCGGTGGCGCCCGGC
>DASVUT010000175.1:0-4247 GCA_036386955.1 Sphingomonas sp.
ACAATCCGCATGCCAGCGCGCTGCAATGCGGGGCGTGCGGCGGATATTCCGGCGAGGTGAATGCGCGGCTGCTCGCGGGGTTGCTCAACGATGCGGAGGTGCGCGCAGGACTGATCGCGCGCGGGATCGTCATTCCGGCCACGACGGCGTTCGTGGGCGCGCTGCACGACACCACCGGTGACCACGTGACCCTTTACGACCGCGACCAGGACCTGCCGGCGCACGCGGCGGACCTGAACCACGCGCGCGGCGTGTTGGCGCGGGCGGGGCAGGTCGCACGGATCGAGCGCGCGCCGCGGCTGCCCCGGGCAGGCGGCGGGCACGGCGTTCTGGCGCGCGCGCGCGATTGGGCCGAGACGCGCCCCGAATGGGGGCTTGCCGGTGCGCGCGCCTTCATCGCCGCGCCGCGCCGCCGCACGCTGGGCCGGTCGCTGGAGGGGCAGGCGTTCCTGCACGATTACGACTGGCGGGAGGATACGGGCTTTGGCGTGCTGGAGCTGATCCTGACCGCGCCCGTTGTCGTGGCGAGTTGGATCAGCCTGCAATATTACGGATCGGCGGTCGCGCCCGCGCTGTTTGGCGGGGGCAACAAGCTGCTCCACAATGTCACCGGCGGGTTCGGCGTGGTGGAGGGCAATGGCGGCGTGCTGCGCGGCGGGCTGCCGTGGCAATCGGTCCATGACGGCACCGCGCTGATGCACGATCCGCTGCGTCTTGCCGTCTGCATCGAGGCCCCGCGCGACGCGATCGACGCCATCCTGGAACGGCACGACCATGTCCGCGCGCTGTTCGACCATCGCTGGCTCCACCTGCTGGTGCTCGACGATCGCGGCCAGATCGCCTGGCGCTACGCCGGCGTCGGCCAGTGGCAAGCAGAATCACCCAAGTCCATGGAGGTATACGCATGACGAACCCATCCGACACCAGCCTGACCGTCGCGGAGGCGCGGATCGCCTGGGTGCTCGACAACCCCCGGATGAGCCCCTGGCTCAAGGCGGCGCTGCGCGATGCGCTGGAGCAGGACCCGTTCACCGTGGGCAGCGACGTCCAGTTGCTCAGCCACCTGCTGACCGGCCGCGCCGACGCCTGGATGCGCGACCAGCTCCAGGCCGTAGCCCCGCCAAAGACCCAGCCGCAACTGCAGCTCGTCCGAACGGCGGGCGCGCGGCGGTAGGCGGGGGCGGGGCGGCGGACGCGATTGTCCGCTACGGAGTTCGGATGTGGAGCGGGTGAAGGGAATCGAACCCTCGTCATAAGCTTGGAAGGCTTCTGCTCTACCATTGAGCTACACCCGCGCGCCACGCTCCTGCCGACTGGCACCCCTCGCTTGCGCTCGGGACCATCGCGGGAAATCGTCCTGCGGACGATGTCCCTTCCCGCGATGTTGGTGGACAGGGCTGGATTCGAACCAGCGTACGGGAAACCCGGGCAGATTTACAGTCTGCTGCCTTTAACCACTCGGCCACCTGTCCAGATCGCCTGTCGCCCGAAAGCGAGGCGGCTCCATGGCGAAGGCGGTGCGGCGTGTCAACGCATGGTGCTTGCGCCGGGAAGGGTGCCCGCCTAGCACCACCCCGACAACCGATCGGGGGAAACATATGCGTCATCTGCTGCTTGCCGCCACCGCCATGCTCGCCGTCGCGGCTCCGCTGGGTGCTGGCGCTCAGGATCGTGCCGCGGCCAACCGGATCATCGACGAAGGCACCAACCATAGCCAGGTGATGGTCACCGCGCAGCATCTGACCGATGTCATCGGCCCGCGGCTGACCAATTCGCCGCAGATGCGTGCAGCCGAGGCCTGGACGCAGGCCAAGTTTGCCGAGTGGGGACTGAACGTCCGCAAGGAAGGTTTCCCCTTCGGACGCGGTTGGTCGATCGAACGATCGAGCGTGCGCATGGTGACGCCGCGCAGTGTTCAGCTGACCGCGATCCCGATCGCCTGGACGCCCGGCACCAACGGCACGATCTTCGCCCCCGTCATCGTCGCGCCGATTTCGCGCGAGCGCGACTTCGCCAAATGGCAGGGGAAGCTTTCGGGCAAGATCGTGATGGTGTCGCTGCCCGGGACCGGCAGCGAGCCGAACGAAGCGCCGTTCGAACGACTGTCGGGCGAACAGCTGGGCAAGCTCGATCAGTTCCAGCAACCGCGCTATGACCCCGAAGCCGCCGACCGGCGGATGAAGCGGCTCGATTACGCGCAAAAGCTCGATGCCTTCCTGAAGGCGGAAGGCGCGGTCGCCTATGCCACGATCAGCTACCGCGATGCCAAGCTGCTCCACGGTGAGGGTTATCTTTTCGGCAAGGGCGAGACGCCGGCGCTGCCCGGCATCCAGATCGCGGCCGAGGATTATCGCCGGCTCGCCCGCCTGGCCAAGATGGGTCCGGCCCCGACGCTGGAGATCGTCAGCGACGTGCGCTTCGATGACAGTGACGAGAATGCGTACAACATCATCGCCGAGATTCCCGGCACCGACCCCAAGGCCGGCTATGTCATGGCGGGCGCGCATCTCGATAGTTGGGTCGCGGGCGACGGGGCCGCCGACAATGCGGCGGGCAGCGCGATGATCATGGAGGCCGCGCGCATCCTGGCCAGGACCGGCATGCGCCCCAAGCGCGCGATCCGCTTCGCGCTGTGGTCGGGCGAGGAACAGGGCATTCTGGGGTCGATGGCCTATGTCGAGAAGCATCTGGCCAGGCGCGGATCGCCGTCGGATCCGCAACTCACGGGCATGAAGCGCTACTACGGCTTCTCGCAGCGTTGGCCGATCACGCCGCAACCGGGCTACAGCGATCTGTCGGCCTATTTCAACATCGACAACGGGTCGGGCAAGCTGCGCGGTCTGTATGCGGAAAGCAATCCGGCGGTGGTGCCGATCTTTCGCGACTGGCTGTCGCCCTATTCGTCGATGGGTGCCGGCACCGTGGCGCTGCGGCCGACCGGCGGCACCGATCACGTCTTCATGCAGCAGGTCGGCGTGCCTGGGTTCCAGTTCATCCAGGACCCGCTCGATTATGACAGCCGCATCCATCACAGCTCCGCCGACACGTTCGATCATCTGAAGGCGGACGACATGCGGCAGGGATCGATCGTGCTGGCGGGCGTGCTGCTGGCGGCGGCGAATGCCGAAAAGCCGCTGCCGCGCCCGCCGCTGCCGACCAAGCCGGTCGTCACCGATCCCTTCGCCTATTCGGTCGACGACGACTGATGGCGCGCAGAGGTCACAGGCCGTCGACCGGCGTCGGCAACCGTCCGCGCCTGTGGGGGCGGCACCCCGTCGCCGCGGCCCTCGCCAATCCCAATCGCACCGTCCGCAAGATCTGGGCGACGCGAGAGGGTGCGGCGGCGCTCGACATCGATGCGGGCATTCCCGTCACCTTCGCCGATGTCGCGGACCTGGGCCGGCTGGTGCCGAGCGACGCCCCGCATCAGGGCGTCGTGGCGGAGGTCGACCCGCTCGACGATCAGTGGCTGGGCGACCTGTTGATGGCGGGCAAGGACGATCGGCGGCCGTTGATCGTGCTCGATCAGGTGACCGACCCGCACAATGTCGGCGCGATCCTGCGCTCGGCGGCGGCGTTCGATGCGCTCGGCATCGTGACGCAGGACCGGCATTCGCCGCCGGAATCGGGCGCGCTCGCACGGGCGGCGTCGGGCGCGCTGGAAACGGTTCCGTGGATCAGGGTCGTCAATCTCGCCCGCGCGCTCGACGAGATCGCCGAGGCCGGCTTCTGGCGCATTGGACTGACCGGAGAGGCATCGGACACGCTGTCGCAGGTGCTGGGAACCCAGCGCGTGGCGATCGTGCTGGGCGCGGAGGGCGAGGGGATGCGCCAGAACACCGAGGCGCATTGCGATCAGCTCGCCAAGCTGCCGATCTCGGACAAGGTCGAAAGCCTCAACGTGTCGAATGCGGCGGCGATCGCGTTGTATGCGGTGGCGGCGCGGTAGTAAGCCTGCCCACCGTCCGTTCGTGCTGAGCGAAATCGAAGCACGGGGCGCACCCGGCCAAACGGCTTCGGCTGCGCTCAGCTTGCCCTTCGACGCTCAGGGCGAACGAAGAGCCTAGAGCGGTTTCCGACCATGTCGCACCACCGTCATCGCCCTTCGGGCGCCCGCTGCGCGGCGGGGCGATCTGCGCCCGGCGCGGCGTTGCTCGTCGGTTACGATGCAAAGCATCGCGCCCTCCTCGCGCCTTGCGCCGAACCCACATCACCTCCGTGCCAGTGATGCCACATGATCGGACAAC
>DASVUT010000176.1:0-5396 GCA_036386955.1 Sphingomonas sp.
ACCACCACGACGGAATGCCCCCAGCGCGCGAACAGGTCCGCATAGAGCAGCCGCCGCGTGACCGGCACCAGCACGCCGCCCGCGCCCTCGACGACGAGCGGCCCCGATGTCGCTGGCGGAACCAGCCGGTCCGCGTCGATCTCCACCCCGTCGATCTCGGCCGCGCGGTGGGGCGAACAGGGGGTGAGCAGCCGATACGCCTCCGGCAGGATGCGCTCCGCCGGTACGCCGAGCGCCGCCACCCGCTCGGCGTCGCTGCCGCCGTCGAGCCCGGACTGAACGGGCTTCCAATACTGCGCGCCCAGCGCCATCGTCAGCGCGGCGGCGAACACGGTCTTGCCGATATCGGTGTCCGTGCCGGTGACGACGATGGTTCTGGTCGCGAGCGAAGCGTCGGTCAAAGCAGGTCCCCCAATGCGGTCGCGAGCGCCGATATGGCGGCCTCGTCGACATTGTTCGTGATCGAGATGCGCAGCCGCGACGTCCCCGGCGGCACGGTGGGCGGGCGGACGCCCCGCACGTCGAAGCCACGGTGCCGGAGCGCGGCGGACACCGCCATCGTGCGCGCGTCCTCGCCGATGACGAGCGGCAGGATGGGCGATCCCGTCGCCGCCGCGCCCAAAGGCGTGAGTTCGGCCTCGGCATGGCGGATCAGCGCGTGGAGCCGGACCCGCCGCTCCGGCTCGTCGCGCAGGATCCCCAAAGCGCCGCGAACCGCTTCCGCCATCAGCGGCGATGGCGCTGTCGAGAATATGAACGCGCGGCCCCGGTTGATCAGGAAATCGCGCACCACCGCCGGCCCCGCTATCAGCGCGCCTTCGCAACCCAGGGCCTTGCCGCATGTGTGCAGGGTGATGACGTTCGGCCGTCCTTGGAGCGTCGCCGCCAGTCCGCGCCCGTCCGCGCCGAACACGCCGGTCGCATGCGCTTCGTCGATCAGCAGCATCGCGCCCTCCCGCTCCGCCAGCGAGGCGAGTGCGGCCAGCGGAGCCTGATCGCCGTCCATGCTGTACAGGCTTTCGACCGCGATCCAGGGGCGGCCCGCACCACCGCTCCGCCGCCAGCGGGCGATGGCGTCCGCCGCGGCGTCGGGATCATTGTGCGCGAACGGTGCCCGCTCGGCGCGGCCGAGCTTCATGCCCTCATGTGCGCTCGCGTGCACGAGTTCGTCATGGACGACGATGTCTCCGCGCTGCGGCAGCGTGGACAGGAGCACCGTGTTGCTGGCGTAGCCGCTGCCGGTGAACAGCGCGGCGTCCGCGCCGAAGAAGCGCGCCGCCTCCGCCTCCAGTGCTTCATGTTCGGGCGCGTTGCCGCGCAGCAGTCGCGATCCGCCCGATCCGATCGCCACGCCTCGGTCCAGAGCCTCCGCCACCACCCGGCGCAGCCGGGCCGAGCCGGCGAGGCCCAGATAATCGTTGGACGCGAAATCCAGCCCCCGCCTTGGCACGAGCGCGCGGTGCCGCCCGGCGCGCCCGAGCCGGTCCAGGTCCGCCTGTAGATCGTCCAACAGCATAGACGCGCGGCCGTAGCAGGCGGATGCCGCGATGCCGAGGGACGCTCTTGCTCCCGCGCCGCGCGAAGGTCATGCGGAATGCCGTCCCGCGGCTGGGGCGATGGAACCACGGCATGTCCTCGCTTGTCGTACGGTGGCAGGAGAACATCATGGCTAGAGATCAAACACCGCACGGGCTGTCGCCGCTCTGGGCGGCCGGCCTCGCGATCGGGGCGGTGACGGCGGCGTTGATGGCCGGCGGGCGAGCCAGCCCCACTCCCGATCATCCGGGCACCAGGCGGTGGTACAGGCGTCTCGACAAGCCGGGGTTCACGCCGCCAACGCCGGTCTACCCCATCGCCTGGACGGGAATCCAGGCGCTCCTCGCCTATGGAGGATATCGGCTCCTGCGGGCCGAGCCATCGCCGCAGCGGACGACCGCGCTCGCGCTCTGGACCGCCAATCAGGTCGGCATCGGCGGCTGGAGCGAGATATTCTTCGGGCAACGGTCGCCCGGCTGGGGCACGATCGCCTCGGCCGCCCTGGGCGCCAATGCCGCCGGCTATGTCGTCGCGGCACGCAAGGTCGACATTGGCACTTCGAACGCAGGCATCCCGCTCGTCGCATGGGTCACGTTCGCGACGCTGCTGTCGGAAGAGATCTGGCGCGAGAACGCGGGCAGGACCGATGTAGCATAGATCAACCCAATCCCGGGCGAGATCCCCCACACGGCCCGCCAGCTATCGACAGGCACCCTCCGATGTGTTGATCTGTCCCTCGCGACGGGGTCAACCGTCCGGTGGGTGGGGGTGACATGGGCCGGGCAGCCAGTGCGATAGCAGTTCCGGTGATCGACCGGCAAAGCCTGCGCCGGCTGGAAACGCACTTCATCGCACCGGAAATCTACCGGCGTCACGACGTCGCGGCGCGCCAGGCGACGCTCGCCCGTGTCGTGTCCGACCAGATCATCCCGCGGTTGCTGCGCCTCCATACCGAAGTCGCGACGGTCGCTCCGCCCGTCGAGGTCTTCGTCGAGGCCCTGGCACCGAGCAGCACCGACATCAGCGGCCTTGCCGACATCATCCTGGGCAGCGACCTGGAAGCGGCCGCGGCCTATATCCTGGTGCTGCGCGATCGCGGCCTGTCGATGGACACGCTGTACGTCGAGCTGCTGGAGCCGACGGCCCGCTATCTGGGCGAGCTTTGGGACCGCGACGAATGCGATTTCATCGACGTGACGCTGGGCGTCGCGCGGCTGCAAAAGCTGCTCGCGGTGTTCAACGAAACGCATGATGTGCCCGTGCTCGATGCCCGACGCCGCGTGTTGATGGCGGTCACGCCCGGCAACCAGCATTTCTTCGGCGTGAGCATGGTGGAACGGTTCCTGCTCGCCGCCGGGTGGCAGGTGCGGACCGATCTGTCGGGCACATGCGAAGAGATCGCCGGTGCCGCGCGGAATGGCTGGTTCGCGGTCGCCGGCCTCACCGCTGGGTCCGATCGGCAGCTCGATGGCTTGAGGTCGACCATCGTCGCGTTGCGTGCGCAATCGCTCAATCCGGCGATCGGGATCATGGTCGGCGGGCCGATGTTCACGGCGAATCCTGGGCTGGCGTCGCAGGTCGGTGCCGACGCGACCGCCCCCAACGCGCCCACTGCCGTGCTGGCCGCGCAACGGCTGTTCGACCTCGCCGCGCCCGCTTTTCTTGCGCACCCGGAGCCTGTTCGTCGGGGTGGATGAAGGCGGACCATGGAGCGTGGGGAGCTGAAGCAGAAACGCCGCGAGCGTTCGCGGAAACGCCCGAAGCATCCACGCGTTGATCTGCTCTCGGGAGATTGCGCGTGAACATCATCCAGCTACCGGTCGGCGAACACGGCGCCAAGGACAAGGACTGCATCCACATCGTGCAAACCGGAGCCGGAGTGTTCGAACTGGACACCTCGACACTCGTGGGATGTTCGATCGACGAAGAGTCGGAGGCGGTGATCGGCAGCGAGCCTTACGACAGCTATGAAGCGGCCGAAGCCGCCGGCCTCGCCATCGCGGCCGAGAACTGCGTGGAGGAGCTCTACATCAGCCGGCAGCTCCTGGATGGCTCCGCGCCCGCTAGCAGCAGCGAGACGCCCGCCTAAGCCGGAGCTGGCAGGGCTTGGTCGGTCGAACCCGGCCGCCGGAACGGCCAATACCGGCGGCCGTGGTGCGTCAAACGGCGGGCGCGGTCTTCGCCGTCGCCCCGCACCACCGGTTACTCGCCCGAAGACCCAAGGTTGTTGCCCTCAGAAGCGTAGGCTGATCGTGGCCCTGCCGCCATAATCGGACCAGCGGTTCGTGGTGGTGGCGAAGCCGCCGACCCCAAAGCTGAACCGATCCACGGACACGTCGAAGCCGCCATCGACGGCCAACCCGTCCTTGCCAAGGCTCGCGCCCGACACGGCAAAGGCCGGGCCAGTGCCCGCGAACCGCTGCACCGCCACGCCGTCCAGGTCGCCATATCCGCGCTGATAAGCGATCGACAACCGCGGCAGGAATGTCGCCGCACCGATCGGTGCCTCCCCGGTCAGCCGGATACCGGCCGATGCAAGGCCTGTGTCGCGACGATCGCGCGCGACGGTGAGCGTACCCGTGCCCCCCGCCTCGGTGAAGGCTTCGACGCGGGTCCAGCTATAGGCATGGGCGATGAACGGGGTGACCACCACCGATCCCTGCGTCAGCGCGTAGCCGGCCTCGGCCCACAATTGTGCGCTGTTGGCGTCGACCGAACCCGTTGCGGTGCCCAGGCCCGCCGCAGCCAGGCTGCGCTGGGTCCGGATATCATGCCACGCGTAATGCGCGCCGGCCTGGATCGACAGCGCGTCGGAACGATAAGCGACGCTTGCCCCCGCGAACACCGTCTCCACCGCGGCAGTCGCACCCTGCGCGCGGATACGCAGGTCATCGTCCTGATATCCGCCGAACGCGCCGAAGCGGATGGCGCCCATCGTGTAATCCAGGCCCCCGACCACACCGGTGCGATTGGCTTTCAACCGCGCACGATTGGCGTTCGCATCGGACTGCCCCGTGCTCTGCAGGACCGTCGCCCACAGCCCCAAACCCTCCCCGGGGGTGAAGCCACGGTCGATCACGGCCTGACGCACGCGGCGGCCATTGTCGGTCAGCTCGGTTGCCAGCCCGGCGTTGAGCTCGCCTGACAGCGTGCCGAACGATGCCTGGGCCGCACCCACGCTCTGGAACAACACGGTGTTGAACAGCGCATCATTGGGTCCGCGTGCAAAGACCGCATTGGCGACCGACAACTGGTTGCCCGTCGTCGCCACCGCCCCGAAGGCTAAGTCGTTGCGCGCCAGGGTCAACGTCACCGCATTGGGACCATAAGCCAGGAACGGCGACAGGAAGGCGAAATTGGACGTCACGCCGGCGAAGCGCCCGGTCACGCCACCGGCTGCGGTCAGGATGGTGTAGCCGGTCTGGCGCGCGTAATTGCCCGCCTCCGCGAGCACCTGCACGGTGCCGCCCGACAGGGTGGCGGTGCCGGTCGCATTGACGCGGTCGGCAGCGCCGGCCGCATTTACCTCGACCTGATAGATCGATCCGGCCGCGAAGGTGACGTTGCCGTTGACGCTCTGCGTTCCGATTGAATTGCCCGGTGCCCAGATGCCGCCCGACGCGATCGTGGTGGTGCCCACCGAACCGGTACCGCCCAATATGCCGCCAGTGTTGACCGTCACAGGCGACACGATGCTGCCATTGACCGCCAGTCGGCCGCCATTGACCGTGGTCGGGCCGGCATAGGTGCTGGCGCCCGTCAGGTTCAGCGTGCCCGTGCCCGTCTTGGTCAGCGTGCCCGCGCCGACGATCGCGCCGGCAAAGGTCGTCGATGTTCCCTGGTTCACCGTCAGTGCGCCG
>DASVUT010000177.1:0-3118 GCA_036386955.1 Sphingomonas sp.
GCGCCCTGCCCGAAATCCCAGGCGGGATCGTCTGGCACGCCGTCACCGCGCGGGCTGGTGTCGGGGGCAACCAGGATCACTCGATGCTGGGCACAAGCGCGGCGATATTCGCCCTTGTCCGTGACATTGGCGTGCGTGCACGTCAGCCCCGACAGATACCAGATCACGGGCAGACGTTCGTCCGGCACATGATCGGGCACGAAGATGGAGAAGGTCATATCGGTGCCCGTCGTCGCCGACGCATGGCGGTAAACGCCCTGCATGCCGCCAAATGATCGGGCGTGCGACACAGTCTCCATCAGGCCGCCGGGATGCGGTGCGTTGCGCACAGCTTGTTACCGTCCGGATCGCGCAGATAAGCGAGGTAGAGCGCGCCGAAAGCATTCGAGCGCACGCCCGGCGCGTCCTCGATCGGCGTGCCACCATGCGCCACGCCCGCCTCGTGCCAGGCATGCGCTTGTTCCGGGCCGGAGACGGTGAAGCCGATCGTCCCGCCATTGGCATGGCAGGCGGGTTCGCCGTCGATCGGCGGGCTGACCATGAACATCGATCCGGCATGCATGTACATCAGCCGTCCCTTGTCGTCCTGCCGCGCGGGTCGAGCACCGATTGCGGTGAAGATCGCGTCGTAAAACCGTTTGGACCGGTCGAGATCGTTGCTGCCGACCATGACGTGACTGAACATGCTATGTGCTCCTTAGTAGATGACGACGCTGCGGATGCTTTCGCCCCTATGCATCAGGTCGAACCCTGTGTTGATCTCGTCGAGGCTCAGCCGGTGCGTGATCATGGGGTCGATCTCGATCTTGCCGGTCATGTACCAGTCGACGATTCGGGGCGTATCGGTGCGACCCCGCGCGCCGCCGAACGCGGTGCCTCGCCAGACCCGGCCCGTGACGAGCTGAAACGGCCTCGTCGCTATCTCGCGACCAGCCTCCGCCACGCCGATGATGATTGATTCGCCCCAGCCACGGTGACAGCACTCCAGCGCCTGGCGCATCACGTCGGTGTTGCCGGTGCAGTCGAAGCTGTAATCCGCGCCTCCTTCGGTGAGCTGCACGATATGCGCGACGATATCGCCGACCTGCTTCGGGTTGGCGAAATGGGTCATGCCGAACCGGCGGCCCCATTCCTCTCGGTCCGGGTTGATGTCCACGCCCACGATCATCCCCGCGCCCGCGAGCCGCGCGCCCTGAACGACGTTCAGGCCGATGCCGCCCAGCCCGAACACCACCACCGTCGCGCCGGGTTCGACCTTGGCCGTGTTGACGACCGCACCGACGCCGGTGGTGACGCCGCAACCGATGTAGCAACTGGTATCGAACGGCGCGTCGGTTCGGATCTTGGCTACCGCGATTTCGGGCAGCACGGTGAAGTTCGAAAAGGTCGAACAGCCCATGTAGTGGAAGATCGGCTGGCCCTTGTGGCTGAATCGCGATGTGCCGTCGGGCATCAATCCCCGCCCTTGCGTCGCGCGAATGGCGGTGCACAGGTTCGTCTTGTGGCTGAGGCAAGACTTACATTGCCGACATTCGGGCGTGTAGAGCGGGATGACATGGTCGCCGACCGCAACTGAGGTGACGCCGGCACCGACCTCCCGCACGATCCCCGCACCCTCATGGCCCAGCACGCTTGGGAACAGCCCCTCGCTGTCAAGACCGTCCAGCGTGTACGCGTCGGTATGGCAGATGCCCGTCGCCATGATCTCCACCAGCACCTCGCCCGCGCGTGGACCCTCCAGGTCGAGCTCGACGATCTCGAGCGGCTGTTTGGGTGCGAAGGCGACGGCGGCACGGGTCTTCATCAACAATCCTCAATGCAACGATTACGCGACTGACGGATTGGCGGGGGACAAGCAAGGAGAGCGACGATGGAGAACCCGAAATCCGGCGACAAGGTAACCTGGAACTCCCATGGCGGTGCCGCGCATGGCAAGGTGGTGAAGAAGGTCACCAGCGACACCAAGATCAAGGACCATCAGGTCCGCGCGTCCAAGGACAATCCTCAGTTCATCGTAGAGAGTGACAAGGGCGGCCAAGCGGCGCACAAGGCGTCTGCGCTTAAAAAGGCGTGAGTCTCGGGCAACCGGGCGAACAGGGACCAACAGGAAGGATTACCATGGCCACTGCCAAGCAGGACGCCGGCGCCAAAAAGGCCGCCACGAAGCAGACCAAGGAGGGCACGGGCATCCATGCTCCCGTGAAGCCGTCGGCCGAGCTCGGCGCGATCGTCGGTACCGACTCGCTGCCCCGCAGCGAGGTGATCAGCAAGGTGTGGGAATACATCAAGAAGCAGGAGCTTCAGAACCCGCAGAACAAGCGCGAGATTCTCGCTGACGACAAGCTGAAGAAGGTGTTCGGCAAGGATTCGGCGACAATGTTCGAGATGAACAAGTATATCTCGGCGCATCTGACCAAGGCGTAATCCGTTCGGGGGCGGGACGGCGCAACCGCCCTCCGCCCCCGCATACGGTCGCGTCGATGCTAGAGCGGCCGATCCCCCGATTGTGATTGCAGCTGCCTCGCGGTAGAATGCCGCGCGTGACCCCGTAGCTCAGCAGGATAGAGCATCAGATTCCTAATCTGGGGGCCAGTGGTTCGAATCCACTCGGGGTCACCATTCAATTCGCAACCTCCGGCGGCAAGACGGGCAGCGGGAGCGGCGCGACCGGAACGCCGTCGGCGACCAGCGCCTTGGCCTCTGCCACCGTCGCCTGCCCGTGGATGGTCGCGTGCGGTTCGGTGCCGTCGTGCATGGCGCGGGCACGGGTGGCGAAGCTGCCCCCAACCCAGGTGGAATCCTTCAGCGCTTCCTTCTGCGCGGTCGCGAGCGCATGAAGCGCGGCCTTGATCAGGGCCGGCGGCGGCGCGGTGTTGCCCTTGGCCCCGATCGCGGGTGCCATGACCGCCTTTTCGACCGCCGCGCTGTCGCACATGGGGCAGCGAATGAGGGTGCGCGCGCGTTGATCCTCATAGGCCGCGGTCGATCCGAACCAGGACTCGAAGACATGACCCGCGTCGCAGCGAAGATCGAACACGATCACGCGCGCGTCACCGGCGGGATCGCGCGGCGATGCGCGAGCACGGGAATGCGCGCGCGCACCTCGTCGACCATCGCG
>DASVUT010000178.1:0-1564 GCA_036386955.1 Sphingomonas sp.
AGCCCGCCACCGGCCGGTCGATCGCCGCGAGCGGGAAGTCGAGCGAGGCGAGCAGGCGGTCGCGCGCTTGCGCGTCCAGCTCCGGCCGACCCGACAGCGCATGAAAGAAGGCGAGGTTCTCCGCGCCCGTCAGGCTCGGATACAGGCTCACGATCTCGGGCACGTAGCCCAGCGCCGCCCGCGCCGCCGCCGGGTCGGCCGCGACCTCGCGCCCAATCACCAGCGCCTCGCCGCCGTCCGGCAGGAGAAAGCCGAGCAGCAGGTTCAGCGTCGTCGTCTTGCCCGCGCCGTTGGCGCCGAGCAGGCAAACGATCTCGCCCGCACCGACATCGAGGTCTAGGCGGTCGAGCGCGACCATCCGACCGAAGCGTTTCGACAGGCCACGCGTGCGGATCGGCGGGATCGGTTCTGACTGCTGCATGCGTCGCCTATGCAGCTAATGTTACACTGTATCAATACAGTTGAACCGTCACCGGCCGCAGACCGAGCCATCGGCTCGCGCCGGGCAGGCGGCGCAGGACGAGCCGCTCGGTCGCGAACACCGCCAGCATCGATGCGCCGAGCAGCGGCAGCAGCATGCCGAGCAGCACCAGCAAGGCGAGAAAGCCGACCGCCAGCGGCGTCGACGGCCTCGCTCGCGGCGCCCCCAGCACATCGCCCGGCTTGCGCCGCCACCACAGCACGACGCTCGACACGGACAGCAGCACCAGTCCGACCGCGGTGAGGAGACCGAGGAGCTGGTTGGCCAACCCGAACAGCTGACCCTCATGCGCGGCGATGCAGTAACCGACAATCCCGTCGATGAGGCGGCGCTGCGCGAAGTCCTTGCGCGTCAGGACTCGGCCGCTCTCACCATCCAGCGTCAGGTCGGTGCGGAGCGGACGATTGGCGGCGTCCGACTTGGCGATCCAGGGCTGGCCCGGTCCCGTCGGCGGCGCGATGAGCACGGGAGCGGCGAGCCGGAGCGGCCTCACCGTCGCGACCAGCCGATCGAGCGGCGTGTAGGAGATCGCGGGGTGCGCCATGGTCATCCCGCGGTGCTCCGCATGCTCGCCCATCATCGCGCGCGTGCCCCGGTCGGCGGCGCCGCGGTCGCGGAGCTCGGCGTCGCGTCCGGCCGGCCAGTCCTGCCGCTCCGGCGCGCTCTCCACCGCGGCGCGCACCGTCTTCAGATACCCGCCCCAGCTCTTCGCCCAAGGCAAGCCGGATACGAGCAGGAACAGCGCTAGAAACGACACCCAGAAACCGGTCACGCCGTGCAGGTCGCGCCAGAACCGCCGCCCGCCGGAGCGGAGGCGCGGGTAAAGCATTCCGGCCGCTCCCCCGCCGCGCGGCCACCACAGGAAAAGCCCGCTCAGGATCATCACGATCGCCCAGGACGCGGCAAGCTCGACCAGGTGCGATCCCTTGTCGCCCATCATCAACTGGCCATGCAGCCGGGACACGACGCGCATGGGCCGGTCGTCCTCGTCGACGCGCTTCAGCACCGCAAGCGTCTGCGGGTGCACATAGACGCGGGTCTCGTCCGCGCCCGCGCCCACGATGACATGGACGGCGTCGTTCG
>DASVUT010000179.1:0-3794 GCA_036386955.1 Sphingomonas sp.
AGTTCACCTCGCCAGATCCCGACGCCCTGGCTGCCCAGTTCGAGATGCTGGGCTTCACGGCCGCGCACCATCATCCGACGCGCGCGATCACCCGCTACAAGCAGGGTCGCGTCGACCTCCTGCTCAACCGCGACCCCGATGGTCAGGCGGCCGCCTTCCGCGCCGCGCATGGTCCCTCGGCCAGCGGCATGGGCTTTCGCGTCGCCGACCCCGCCGCCGCCCACGCCCATGCGCTCGCCGAGGGCGCGACGCCGGTCGATGCCGCCGCCGGCACGCTCGGCGAGGCGTCTTACGTGATCGAGGGCATAGGCGGCTCGTACCTCTACCTCGTCCAAGCCGGCGTCGATCTCTACGCCGACTGGACGCCCGTTCCAGGTGCCGCCGAGGCGGAGGCGGCCAACAATGTCGGGCTCGACCTGCTCGACCACCTCACGCACAATGTTCGCCGCGGCGAGATGCGCACCTGGTCGTCCTTCTACGCCCGGCTGTTCGGCTTCCAGGAACAGAAGTATTTCGACATCAAGGGCAAGGCGACCGGGCTATTCAGTCAGGCGATGATCGCCCCCGACGGCGCGATCCGCATCCCGCTGAACGAAAGCCAGGACGAAAACAGCCAGATCGAAGAGTTCATCCGCCAATATCAGGGCGAAGGCATCCAGCATCTGGCGCTCACCACCCCTGACATCTTCGACACGGTCGAACGGCTGCGCGCGCGCGGCGTCCGGCTGCAGGACACGATCGAGACATATTACGAACTCGTCGACAAACGCGTGCCCGGCCACGGCGAGGATTTGGAACGCCTGCGCCGCAACCGCATCCTGATCGACGGCGACGCGGGCGACGAAGGGCTGCTGCTCCAGATCTTCACCGAACCGATGGTCGGCCCGATCTTCTTCGAGATCATCCAGCGCAAGGGCAATCAGGGGTTCGGCAACGGCAATTTCCAGGCCCTGTTCGAATCGATCGAGCTGGATCAGATCAGGCGCGGCGTGATCCAGGTCGATGCCTGATCATGTGTCCCCGTGCAGGCGGGGACCCAGTCTGGGCTCCCGCCCTCGCGGGAGCACAAGCAAGGACGCACTGGCATGACGGCTTCATCCTACATCCCGGGCTTCGCCAACCACGTGTCCACCGAGGCCGTCCCCGGCGCGCTCCCCATCGGCCGCAATTCGCCGCAGCGCGTGCCCTACGGCCTCTATGCCGAACAGCTTTCCGGCACCGCCTTCACCGCGCCGCGCAGCGAGAATCGCCGCTCCTGGCTCTACCGCCTGCGACCCACCGCCAACCACCCCGCGTTCCGGCCCTATGCCGGCGCGCCGCACCTGCGCTCGGCCCCTTTCGACGAGGTGCCGCCCTCGCCCAATCGGCTCCGCTGGGATCCGTTGCCGATTCCCGACGATCCCACCGACTGGGTCGACGGACTGGTGACCTATGGCGGCAACGGCGATGTGGGCATGGGCAGCGGCGTTGGCATCCATCTTTATGCCGCCACGCGCGACATGGACCGCGCCTTCTTCTGCGCCGATGGCGAGTTGCTGATCGTGCCCGAACAGGGCCGCTTGGCGATCGACACCGAGCTGGGCCGGATCGACATCGCCCCGTTGCAGATCGCGCTGATCCCCCGCGGCGTCCGCTTCCGCGTCGCGCTCCCGGACGGCCAAGCACGCGGCTATGTGCTCGAGAACCACGGTGCGCTCCTCCGGCTCCCCGATCTCGGCCCGATCGGCGCCAACGGCCTCGCCAATCCGCGCGATTTCGAAATCCCCATCGCCTGGTTCGAGGACCGGGATGATCCGTGCGAGGTGGTGCAGAAGTTCGGCGGCAGGCTATGGACGACGACTCTCGATCACCCGCCGTTCGATGTCGTCGCCTGGCACGGCAATCTCGCGCCCTGTCGTTATGATCTGACCCGCTTCAACACCATCAACACCGTATCGTTCGATCATCCCGATCCGTCGATCTTCACGGTGCTGACCAGCCCCAGCGACACGCCGGGCACCGCCAATTGCGATTTCGTGATCTTCCCCCCGCGCTGGATGGTGGCCGAAGAAACGTTCCGTCCCCCCTGGTTCCACCGCAATGTGATGAGTGAATTCATGGGGCTGATCCAGGGTCAGTACGATGCCAAGGAAGGCGGCTTCGCCCCCGGTGGTGCGTCGCTGCACAACCAGATGAACGGCCACGGCCCCGATCAGGCGAGCTATGACAAGGCGATCGCCGCCGATCTCGCCCCGCACAAGATCGATGGTACGATGGCGTTCATGTTCGAAACGCGCTTCCCCGTCCGCGCCACCCGCTGGGCCATGGAGAGCCCGACGATGCAGCTCGATTATGACGACGTCTGGACCGGCTTTGCCAAGGCGAGGCTGCCATGATCCGGCTCCACGGTTATTGGCGCTCGGGTGCCGCCTACCGCGTCCGCATCGCGCTGGCGCTCAAGGGGGTCGCCTATGAGCAGGTCAGCCACGACCTGCGCACCGGCGCGCAAGGCCTGCCCGCCTATGCCGCGCTCAACCCGCAGCGGCTCGTCCCCGCGATCGAGGTCGATGGCACCGTCCTGACGCAGAGCGTGGCGATCGTCGAATGGCTGGAGGACACATACCCCACCCCGCCGCTCCTGCCAAACGACGCAACCACCCGCGCCATCGTACGCGCGCTCGTCGCGACCATTTCCAGCGATATCCACCCCTTGCACAATTTGCGCATCGGCAAGGCTCTCAGGGCCATGGGACAGGATGACGCCGGCGTGGCCGCCTGGAATGCGAGATGGTTCGGCGACGGGTTCGCCGCGGTCGAGGCGATGATCGCACGCCACGGGGCGGGTTTCGCGATCGGCGACGCGCCCACCATCGCCGATTGCTTCACCGTGCCCGCACTCTACTCGGCCGATCGCTTCGGCATTGATCTCGCGCCCTATCCGCACCTGGTGGCGGCGGGTGAACGCGCCGCCGCCCTCCCCGCTGTGCAAGCGGCGCACCCCCAGGCTCAGCCCGACGCCGACCCCGCGTGACCGACCCGCGCGCCTATGCGACCCCCGCAGGCGTCACGCTCGGCCTACTCGATCAGATCGCGGACGGCGGCGCGCGCAACTATGTGCTGCAACTGCGCGCCGGCCGTTTCCACGGCTTCATCGTCCGCCGCGGGAATAACATATTCGGCCATGTCGACCGCTGCCCCCATCTGCGCGTGCCACTCGCGCAACGCCTCGATGAGTATCTGACGCCGGATGCCACGCTGATCATGTGTAGCTGGCACGGGGCGCTGTTCGAGATCGACACCGGCCTGTGCGTCGGCGGCCCGTGCGTCGGGCAACGCCTGACCCCTTGGCCCGTCGTAGTCGTCGGCGGCAGGATCGTTACCGCCGAGCCGTCGATTGCTTTCCCGAAGGCAACGCCCACCTGAAGGCCATGCAGCCGCTTTCCCGCGACCATGTCGCCTCAGCGACACTGACCGCCCTGGTCGTGCTGCTGCTCGCCTGGGCGCTGGTCATCGGCCTGCGCGTGCGGATGCCGGGGCCCGTGCCCGATGCGCTCAAGCTGTTCGGCGTCGGCCCGCCTCCGCCGCCCCCGCCCGTCGACAAGGTCGAGCCCCGCCGCTCCCCCAGCCGCCGCCCGGAGGGCCGCGCCGCGCCACCGGCGCTCCGCGCGCAGGCGACGGCGATCGCGTCACCTCCGCCCGTCGTGCCGCCACCCATCCTGTCGCCCGTCATCACCGCCCCCGTCCCGAACATCGGCGCGCAGGCGACGCAGGGCGCGGCCGAAATCCCCGGTCCGGGCACAGGGGCCGGCGGTATC
>DASVUT010000180.1:0-2857 GCA_036386955.1 Sphingomonas sp.
AGCCTATGGCGTTTTTCCCGCGCGCTACCGGCGCTCTCGCTTCGTTTTCGCTGCTCCTCGGCGTCCCCGCAACCGGTCAACAGGCGACCCCTGCACCTGCGGCACCGGCCGCCAACCCCGAAGCACCGACGCTGCCGGAGCTGAAAGGCGTCGACACCTCGGCATGGCTCTACAAGGGCAGTGACCTTACCCCGGACGCCGCATGGAAGTTTGGCACGTTGCCCAATGGTCTGCGTTTTGCGGTGCGCCGCAATGGCGTGCCGCCGGGGCAGGTATCGGTGCGGGTGCGGATCGACGCCGGTTCGCTCCACGAACAGGACAGCGAGCGCGGCTTTGCGCATTTCATCGAGCATCTCTCGTTTCGCGGCTCGCAATATGTGCCGGATGGCGAGGCCAAGCGCGTGTGGCAGCGGTTCGGCGTGACCTTCGGCTCCGACTCGAACGCCAGCACGACGCCGACCCAGACGGTGTACAAGCTTGATCTGCCCGCCGCGACAACCGCCAATCTCGACGAAAGCCTCAAGATCCTGTCCGGCATGATGGACGCGCCGACGCTAACCGATGCCGCGGTCGCCGCCGAGCGTCCGGTGGTGCTGTCGGAACAGCGCGAACAGCCAGGGCCACAGGTCAAGCTGGGCGACGCCGTCCGCCAGACCTTCTTCGCCGGGCAGCCTCTCGCCGACAGGTCGCCGATCGGGTCGATCAAGACGCTCGAAGCCGCGACGGGCGCGAGCATGAAAGCGTTTCACGACCGCTGGTACCGCCCCGATCGCGCGGTGGTGATCATCGCCGGCGACATGGAGCCGCTTCAACTCGCGCAGCTCGTCGTCAAGAACTTCGGCGGCTGGAAGGGTACCGGCCCCAATCCAGCCGACCCCGATTTCGGCAAGCCCGATCCCACCAAGCCCGCCGCCGCCTCCGTCGTCGAGCCCGGCGTGCCGCCGATCGTTGCGCTCGCGGTGCTGCGCCCGTGGAAGTTCAACGCCGACACCGCGATCTTCAACCAGCGCCGCCTGGCCGACATCCTCGCCACGCGCCTGATCAGCCGTCGGCTGGAAACGCGCGCCCGCGCCGGGGGCTCGTTCCTGCAAGCGTCGGTCAGCCTGGACGACGTATCACGCTCCGCCAACGGCACCTTCGTCAACATCGTGCCGCTGGGTAATGATTGGGCGGCCGCCTTGCGCGACGTGCGCGCGGTGATCGCCGACGCCATGGCCAGCCCGCCGAGCCAGGCGGAGGTCGACCGCGAATATGCCGATTTCGACACGATCATGCGTACACAAGTCGAAACGGCGCGGGTGGAGGCGGGCGCGCGTCAGGCCGACGACATGGCCGAGGCGCTCGACATCCGCGAAACCACGACCGCGCCCGAATCAAGCTATGCCATTCTGAAGGACGCCAAGGCCAAGGGCCTGTTCTCGCCCGAAAACCTGCTCGCCTCGACCCGGCGAATCTTTCAGGGCGACGCCACCCGCGCGATCGTCAACACCCGCACCGCCGAACCCGGCATCGATGCCAAGCTCGCCGCCGTGCTGAAGGCCGATGTGTCGGGTCAGGGTGTCGTTCGCAAGGCGCAGGCCGCAGTCGATTTCTCCAAGCTTCCAGCACTCGGGGCGCCCGCGACCGTAGTCAGCCGCGAACCGATCGACGGGTTGGAAATGGAGAAGATCGTCTTTTCCAACGGCGTGCGCATGATGCTCTTCGCCAATCGCTCCGAATCGGGGCGCGTTTATGTCCGCGCGCGCTTTGGCCGTGGATATGACGCACTGTCCGCCACGCGCCCGACCGCCGCGCCCTGGGCAGGCGATCTGGCGCTTTGGGCCAGCGGCGTCGGCAAGCTTGATCAGGGTGATCTCGATCAACTGACCGCGGGGCGGCGGATCGGGCTCGACTTCGATATCCAGGACGACGCCTTCGCGCTCAACGCGATGACCTCGCCCGCCGATTATCCGGACCAGTTACGGCTGATGGCGGCCAAGCTGACCGCGCCCGCCTGGGACCCCGCACCCGTGACGCGCGCCAAGGCGGTGGGGATCGCCTCCTATGCCGGCTATGACTCCTCGCCCGACGGCGTCATGTCGCGCGATCTGGAACGGTTGCTCCATGCCGGCGATCCGCGCTGGGGGACGCCGACGCTGCCGGTGATGCAGGCGCTCACCCCGGCCAGCTTCCGCGCCGTGTGGGAACCCTTGCTCGGCACCGGCCCGATCGAAGTGTCGGTGTTCGGCGATGTCGACGCGGACGCCGCCATCGCCGCCGTCGCCAAGACCTTTGGCGCCATGCCGCCGCGCAAACCCGACGCGCGCAAGGCCGCGCCGATCCGCTTCCCCGCCCACGCTACGACCCCGGTCGTGCGCACCCATGTGGGACCCGCCAATCAGGCTGCGGCGGTGATCGCTTGGCCGACCGGCGGGGGGATCGAGGGCATTCAGGACAGCCGCCGGCTCGACGTGCTGGCCCAGATCTTCAGCGACCGCCTGTTCGAGAAGCTCCGCCAGGCCGCCGGCGCCAGCTACAGTCCCAACGTCCAGTCGCAATGGCCGGTCGGGCTGGCAGGCGGCGGTCGCCTGATCGCCATCGGTCAGGTCGCGCCCGACAAGGTCGACTTCTTCTTCACCACCGCCCGCGCGATCGCGGCCGATCTCGTCGCCACACCGATCGCGGACGATGAACTGCAGCGGATCATGCGGCCGATGGGCCAGTATATTCTGCGTGCATCGACCGGGAACCAGTTCTGGCTCCAGCAGCTCGGCGGGGGAACCTACGACCCCCGCCGGATCGAAGCCACCAAGCGCATCGCCGAGGATTTCGTCTCGATCACGCCCGCGCAGTTGCAGGCGACCGCGGCGAAGTATCT
>DASVUT010000181.1:0-11664 GCA_036386955.1 Sphingomonas sp.
TCCACCGGTCAGACGATCGTCCGCCACCTCGAGGAGCGGGCCGCGCGCGCCGACGACCGCTATCGCGCCGCCAAGATCGATCGCGCCGCTGCGCGCGCCGCGGTCGTCGAGGCGCGACAGCGCTACGGCGCCTCATGAAGCCGAACCCCGGCTACTGCCCACCGGAGGCGATCGGCAAGCGCGTCGCTGTGCGCCTGATCAACGGCACGTCTGTGCCCGCACCCGGCTGGCCCGCCGATGGCAAGGGCGGCTGCAACTGGCGCCGCACCGGCCAGCCTTTCGAGATCGACCGCTTCGAGGTGCTGCCATGATGCTACAGCGCACCACCATCACGCGCACGTACCGCGTCGCTCACCTCTTCTGCGGCATCGGCGCCGGAGCCAAGGGATTCAACCAGGCCAACCCGCGCGTCGGTCACACCGCCGCCCGCTTTGAGTGCGCGGGCGGGATCGACGTCGACGCGGGCGCCATCCGCAACTTCGCGGCGCTCACCGGCACCCCGGGTACCGTCCTCGATCTGTTCGATCGCGAACAGTTCACCGCCTTCCACGGGCGCGAGCCCGGCCCCGAGTGGCGCGAGGCGTCGCCCGCCGACGTCCGCGCAGCTTTCGGCCGGCAGGTGGACGTCATGTTCCTGTCAGCACCGTGCAAGGGCTTCTCGGGGCTGCTTTCGACCAAGGCCAGCGGGACCGACAAATATCAGGCGCTCAACCGCCTCACGCTGCGCGGCATGTGGCTGACGCTCGAGGCGTACAAGGACGATCCCATCCGGATCATTCTTTTCGAGAACGTCCCCCGCATCCTCACCCGCGGTCGCGTGCTGCTCGACCAGATCCAGGCGCTGCTGCGCGCCTATGGCTACGTCTTCGCCGAAACCACGCACGATTGCGGTGAGATCGGCGAGCTGGCGCAATCCCGCAAGCGCATGCTCATGGTCGCGCGCCACGCCGAGCGCGTCCCGCCCTTCCTCTACCAACCCGTGAAGGGCCGCCTACGCGGCGTTGGCGAGATCATTGGCAAGCTGCCGCTGCCCGGTGTCGAAGCTGCCGGCCCGATGCATCGCGTTCCCTCGCTCCAGTGGAAGACCTGGGTCCGCCTCGCCTTCGTTCGCGCGGGTGCCGACTGGCGCTCGCTAAATGAACTTCGGGTGCAGGACGGCGTCCTCGCCGACTTCGGCATCGTCCCCGACGCGCCGATGCGCGACAACCAGCTCGGCGTATGCGCGTGGACCGACACCGCCCCGACCCTGACCGGTCAGCGCTCGCCCGCCCAGGGCCGCTTCTCCGTCGCCGATCCGCGCCCCGCGGAAGCCGCGTGGAACGCCGACGTCCTCGGGGTGCGGATCTGGAGTGACCCGACCGGCACCGTGTCCGGGCGGAACGGCTGCACCAACGGCGCCTTCTCGATCGCGGACCCGCGCGAGGATGGACGCCACCACGGCACCTATGGAGTTATCGACTGGCGCGAAACCGCCGGTGTCGTCTCCGGCGCGAGCCGACCCTCCAAGGGTCCGCATAGCGTCGCGGACCCGCGCCCGTCACAGGAGAACCAAACCTTTGGCCAATACGGCGTGCGCGATTGGCAGGACACTGCCGGCACGGTGACCGGGCAAGCGGCCCCTGGCGGAGGCCCGAACTCGGTCGCCGATCCCCGCCTGACCGGCAAGCCAGCCTTCAACAACGTCTTCCGCATCGTGCCTTTCGATGCTGCCGCGCCGTCCGTCGCCGGCCCGGGCGGCCCTGCTAACGGCCTCGCCGTGGCCGACCCGCGCGCCGATGGCGGGTTCGGGGGCAAGGGCAAGTATCGCGTCACCCGGATCGAGGAGCCGGCCGGCGCGGTGATCGGCGCCAGCACGACGAGTCAGGGCGCCTTCGCCATCGCCGATCCCCGGCCGACGCACGGGAACGGTGCCCACCACAACAAGATGCGGGTGGTCGACGCCACCGCGCCGGCGCCGACCGTAACCGGCTCCGACCGCGTCGGCTCGGGCGCTCTGTCCGTCGCCGACCCGCGCCCGGCCGGCCTTGCCAATCCGGACCGCAACGAGCGCCACGGCTACAACAGCCAGGCGCATTACGGCGTCATGGGCTGGGACGAGACTAGCAACGCCGTTCCCGGCTATGCGAAGTATGATCGCGGTGCCTGGTCGATCGCTGACCCGCGCGAGGCGGCGCCCGAGCCGCTCGCCGCGCTGCCCGCGCCCACCGACCGCCTCGTCGCCCGGATCGTCGCGCTCGACGGCACCTGGCACCGCCCCTTCACCACGCTTGAGCTGGCGGCGCTCCAATCGCTGTTCGATCCCGGCGAGGTCTTCGACCTGGAGGGCGGCTCCGACCAGCTCAAGCGCGAGTGGATCGGCAACGCCGTTCCTACCGCCGCGGCGCGCGGCATGGCCGAGACGATCGGCGAGACCCTCCTCCTCGCCGACACCGGCGAGACGTTCGTGCTGTCGAGCAGGGCGATCTGGACCAAGCCCCTCGCCCTCGCCCTTTCGGTCGATCCTCGGCAGCCCACCGACGCGATGGATGCGGCATGAGCCGCTCGCCAACCGAGCGCCGCCAGCTCGCGCTGTTCACGCGCGGCTTCGAGCAGCTCGCGTTCAGCGATGACGTCCACGCGGCGGTCGCGCGCGGCGCGCCGGTCGCGTTCAGCCTATCAGGCGGCAAGGACAGCGTCTCGATCGCGCATGCGACCGCTGCCCAACTCGACCAGCTCGGCCACCCGCGCGAGCGCCGCGTCTCGATCCACGCTGACCTCGGCCGGATCGAGTGGGCGTCCACCCCCGCCACGGTCGAGGCCGCCGCTGCGCACCTCGGCACGCCGCTCATCATCGTGCGAAACAAGAGTTACGACATGCTGTCGAAGTGGGATCGCCGCTTCGAGCTAGGTTGCCGCCGCTACGAGCAGCTCCTCACCTACCACCTCACCGCACCCTGGTCATCCGCCACAAACCGCTTCTGCACCGCGGAGATGAAGACCCAGGTCATTCTTCCCGAGCTGCTCCGCCGCTTCCCCGGCGAACAGATCCTGTCGGTGGTCGGCCTCCGCCGGGAGGAGAGCGTCAAGCGCCGCCTGACCCCAGTGTCGAAGGTGGAGGCGAGATGTTGGACGCGTGCCACCGGCGCCTCCATCCTCACGTGGAATCCCGGCGTCGATCTGCTTGAGGACGAGGTCTACCGTTACATCGCCGATCACGGCCTGCCGCTGCCCGAAAGCTACGGCCTGGGCACCACCCGCCACGGCTGCGCCTTCTGCATCCTCGCATCAATCAACGACATCACCGTCGCCGCCCGCGCGCCCGGCAACCGTGGCGTCTACCTCCATCTCGTCGACCGCGAGACGACAACCAGCTTCTCCTTTCAGCCAGACCGCTTCCTCGGCGACGTCGCCCCCGAACTGCTACCCGTCAGCCTCGCCGCGGACCTTGCCCGCGGTAAGCTCCGCGCCGCCGAGCGCCAGCACCTCGAAGCAAGCCTCCCCGCCAACCTGCGGTACGTGAAGGGCTGGCCCCAGCGCGTCCCCTCGCTTGAGGAAGCCGCCCAAATCCTGACCGTCCGCACGCGCCTCTGCGACGTCCACGGCCTCGCCACGCCCTTCAACACCCCCGTCCTGGTCCGTGATCGCATCGCGGAGCTGCACGACGCCGAACGCCTCAAGGAAGCTGCATGAGCGCCCGCGCCCTCTTCAAACAGGCGGACCTCACCCGCGCGCTCAAGGCGGCGGAGAGGGCGGGCGTGCCGGTGCGCATCGATATCGAGCCCGGTCGAATGATCGTCACCCCGATCGACGCCAAAGCATCTTCTACAGGCAATACGCTGGACGCGCTTTTCGCATGAAGCGCTGGCTCCCACAGCACGTCAGCGTCTTCAAGGATCGCCACGGCAAGAAGCGCTACCGCTACCGCCGCAAGAGCGTCGTTACCTACTACTTCAAGCACCTTCCCGGCACCGAGGAGTTCCTTGTGGAGCTACACGCGTGCCAGTCCGGCGAGGCCGCGCCCGCGATCGAGATCGCGGCCGATCGCTCGACACCAGGCTCGTTCGACGAGCTGCTAGTCCGCTATTACCGATCGCCCGACTTCCTCAACCCGGGCGAGCGCACCCGCGTAATTTACCGCGGCGTGCTCGAGCGCTGGCGCAACCGGACCCGCAAGGGCGTCCGCTACGGCAGCACCATGGTGCGCGATCTCCAGCCGCGCCACGTCGAGGCGATGCTGGCGGAGGTCCTGCCCCACCGCACTGCCGCCAACATGCTGCGAAAGCGGCTCTCCGCGTTGATGAAGTTCGCCGTTCGCATCGGCATGGCCGCCTCCAATCCGGTACTCGCCACCCGGCCATTCAAGGTCGAAGGCAACGGCTTCCATAGCTGGACCGAGGACGAGATTGCCGCCTTCGAGGCGCGTCACCCACGCGGCACCATGGCGCGCCTGGCGTTCGACCTCATGCTGTGGACCGGACAACGTGGCGGCGACGTGCGCCGCCTTGGCGCGGGCAACATCCAGGGCGCACGTATCTCTCTCATCCAGGAGAAGACGAAGGCGGAGGTTTCCCTGCCCATCCTTCCCGCCCTCGCCGCGTCGATCCTCGCGACCTCCAGCACCAGCCGCATCTTCGTCCTGACCGAACACGGCCGCCAGTTCAGCGTGAAGGGGTTCGGCAACAAGGTCCGCCAATGGTGCGACGAAGCCGGCCTGCCCGAATGCTCCGCTCACGGCCTCCGCAAGGCAGCCGCCCGCCGTTTTGCCGAAGCCGGCTGCTCCAATCAGGAGATCAAGGCTTGGACGGGCCACACCACCGATAGCGAAGTCGCCCGCTACACCAAAGCGGCCGACCAACGCACCCTTTCCGACGCCGCAGGCGCGAAGCTTTTGGCTAACCTCGCCGAGAAGTTAGCCAATCTAGAACCTAAGTAGTTGATTTTAGGACATAAAATGAGAAGTTTTGGCGCACCCGACAGGATTCGAACCTGTGACCTCTGCCTTCGGAGGGCAGCGCTCTATCCAGCTGAGCTACGGGTGCTTGGGGAGGGCGCGTAGCAAAGGACGCGCGGTTGCGCCAGCCTTTCCGCGCGTGTCACGCCGGTGCGAGCGTCTTGGGTTCGAACCGGCAGAGGTCGGCGACGGGACAGCGCCAGCATTCGGGCCGCCTGGCCTTGCACACATAGCGCCCGTGCAGGATCAGCCAGTGATGCGCGTGGACGCGGAACGGCGCGGGCGTGGCGGCGTCGAGCTTCCGTTGGACCGCCAGCGGGGTCTTGCCGGGGGCCAGCCGCGTGCGATTGCAGACGCGGAAGATATGCGTGTCGACCGCGAAGGTCTCCATGCCCCAGGCGACGTTCAGCACGACATTGGCGGTCTTGCGCCCGACGCCCGGCAGCCGTTCCAGCGCTTCGCGCGTCCGCGGCACCTCCCCGCCATGCTCCTCGACCAGCATCCGCGACAGCGCGATCACGTTCTTGGCCTTGGTGTTGAACAGCCCGATCGTACGGATATGCTGCTTCAGCCCGTCTTCGCCCAGCTCCAGCATCGCGGCGGGATTATCCACTTGCGCGAACAGCGCACGCGTCGCCTTGTTGACGCCGATATCGGTCGCCTGCGCCGACAAAGCGACCGCGACAACCAACGTATAGGGATTGGTGAAGGCGAGCTCGGTCTCGGGATGCGGATCGGCCGCAGCGAGCCGGGCGTAGAATTCGACGACATCGGCCTTCTTCACAGCCCGAACACGTCCCCCATGCGGTAGCGCCCCGGCGCCCGCCCGGCGAGCCACAGCGCCGCGCGCACCGCCCCCTTGGCGAAGATCGATCGGTCCTGCCCCAGATGGTTGAGCTCGATCCGCTCGCCTTCGCTGGCGAACACCACGCTATGGTCGCCGATCACCGATCCGCCGCGCAAGGAGGCAAAGCCGATCGTGCCGTCGGTGCGCGCACCGGTCAGCCCCGCGCGCCCGTCAACCCGGACCTCGCCCAGCGTCGTGCCGCGCGCCATCGCCGCGGCCTCGCCCAGCAGCAACGCGGTGCCCGACGGCGCATCGACCTTGTGGCGGTGGTGCATCTCAACGATCTCGATGTCCCAATCGGGCCCGAGCCGCGCCGCCGCCTCGCGCACCAGCAGGCTGAGCAAGGTGACGCCCAGCGACGTATTGCCCGTTTGCAGCACCGCGATCTCGGTTGCCGCGGCATCGATCGCGGCATGATGCGCGACGCTCAACCCCGTCGTGCCGACCAGGATCGGGGTTTTCGCCGCACGCGCGGCGCGCAGATGCGATTCGAGCGCCGACGCCACGGAAAAGTCGACCAGCACGTCCGCGCTCGCCGCCACCGCCGCGGGATCACCGCCGGCATCGACCGCACCGTCCTGGATCGCGCCTTGTTCGTCGATGGCGTCGCGGATGGCACGGCCCATGCGGCCGGTGCTGCCGAAGATGCCGATGCGGGGGGGCGTGGAACGGGACATCATGCGCGTCGCCTTGCCACAATGCGGTCGCGTGGGCACGCCGCTTCTACGCCCCATTCCCGATCGCGCGCATGCGGGCGAGCAGGCCGCGCGCTTCGTCGAGATGGAGCTGTTCCACCATGCGGCCGTCAAGCTGCACGACGCCCGCCGCATCGCCCCCGGCCTGCGCCCAGGCGCGCTCCAGCGCCTGGGCCCGCGCGACCGCCTCCGCCGAGGGGGTGAAGGCGGCGTGGCAGGCGGCGATCTGCTTGGGGTGGATCAACGACTTGCCATCGAATCCCCAAGCGAGCCCTTGCGCGCATTCGGCCGCCAGCCCGCCCCCATCGTCGATGGCGTTGTGCACGCCGTCGAGCGCGACGAGGCCGAACGCCCGCGCCGCGGCGATAATGGCCGACAGATGCGCCAGCAAGGGCAGCCGTTCGGCTCCCGGCGTAACGCGGAGGTCGCGGGCGAGGTCATTGGTGCCCGCGACCAGCACCGCCAGCCCTGGCGCGGCGGCGATGGCGGGCAGGTTGACGATGCCCCGCGCGGTCTCGATCATCGCCCAGAGAGGCAAGTCGCCCGTCACCCGGCGCGCGTCCGCGATCGCGCCGGCATCGTCGACCTTGGGCAGCAGCACCGCGTTCGGCCGCGCCGCCGCCACCGCGGCCAGATCGACCTGGCCCCAGGGCGTCGACGCCGCGTTGACGCGCACGACCAGCTCGCGCGATCCGAACCCACCCGCGGCGACGGCGGCGACCATTGCCTCGCGCGCCGCATCTTTGGCACTCGGCGCGACCGCGTCCTCCAAGTCGAGGATCACGACATCGCACGCCAGCGTCCGCGCCTTGTCGACCGCGCGCGCGTTGCCGGCGGGCATGAACAGCGCGCTGCGGCGGGGACGATGGATCATGGTGACGTCTCCATGGAGCATGGCGGGACTTCGATCCGCGTCTGTGGAGATCATCGCGGCCGCGCGTCAAGGCGACACTGGCGTGACCGCGCCGTGCATGCCATCGTCACGCCCGTCAGCTTGGGACATGGTGGCATGAGCGATCGGAACGGCGCGCCGCGCGCCAAGCGGGGCTGAGCCGATGGGGCACGGGCACGCACATCACGCAGGCCATGGCCACGCGCGCCACGGCCATGCGCATGCGCCGGCCACGTTCGACCGTGCCTTTGCGATCGGCATCGCGCTCAACCTCCTCTACGTCGCGGGCGAGGCGGCGGCGGGATTGTGGACAGGGTCGGTCGCGCTGCTCGCCGATGCGGGGCATAACCTGTCCGACGTGCTGGGGCTGGGCGTCGCCTGGGGCGGAGCCGCGCTCGCCCGCACGCCGCCGTCCAAGCGCTTCACCTATGGCTTGAAGGGATCGACGATCCTGGCCGCGCTCACCAATGCGCTGCTGCTGATGATCGCGCTGGGCGCCATCGCGCTGGAGGCGGGGCAGCGTTTCGCGATGCCTGCCCCCGTTCCCGGCCTCACCGTTTCGGCCGTCGCCGGCGTCGGCATCCTGATCAACGGCGTCACGGCCTGGGCGTTCGCGCGCGGGCGGCACGGCGACATCAACATCCGCGCGGCCTATCTCCACATGCTCGCCGACGCCGCCGTATCGGCGGGCGTCGTGATCGCCGGCGTCGCGATCTGGTGGACCGGCATCGGCTGGATCGATCCGTTCATCAGCCTGGTGATCGTCGGCTTGGTCTTCTGGCAGACGGCGGGGCTGCTGCGCGAGACGGTGGAGATGGCGCTGGCGGGCGTGCCGCGCGGCATCGACTATGACACCGTCCGCATGTCCTTGCGCACCTTGCCGGGCGTGGCGGCGGTGCACGATCTGCACATCTGGCCGATGTCGACCACGGAGCCTGTGCTGACCGCCCACCTGGTCATGCCAGGCGGGCACCCGGAGGACGCGTTTCTCGCCGATGCACGCGCGATGCTTCACGCCCGATTCGGAATCGGCCATGCGACCATTCAGGTGGAGACGGGTCGATGCGCGGACGGCGACTGCTGAGCCACCGTCCGCGGTCGGATCAGTCGCGGCGGTCGCGACGGTAATCGCGACGGTCATCGCGGCGTTCGACGCGGTAATCGCGACGGTCGTCACGACGTTCGTTGAGGAACTGGCGACGGTTCACCTCGCCGCGGCGGAAATCGCGGATGTCGCCGCGGCGGTCGCGGCGGAAATCGCGCCGATCGTCGCGACGATCGCGGCGATAGTCACGACGGTCGTCACGGCGCTCGGCCCGGTCATAGCGGCGATTGTCCCAGCGCGCGTTCCGGTCGCGCCGGTCGTCCCAGCGCTGACCACCGTCATCGACCGTCACGGCCACCGGCGCGGCGATGGCCGCCGTCGGGATCGCGGGCGTCACCATCGCGGCGAGCACGGCGAACATCATGGGGATACGCATACATCATCTCCTGTCGGTGGACCGATCCAGTCGATCGTCTCACCAACAGGTGGGCGTTACGCCAGTTGCATGAACGGCAAACTACAGGCCGTTCATCTGCGGGCCAACCTGGATCAATACGCCCGCGCGACCGCGAACTCGACCGCCTCGACCATCGAATCCTTCGCACGGCCATTCGCGAACGGCGCGATGGCGTCGATCGCGCGCTGACCATAATGCCGCGCGCGCGCCAGCGTGTCGTCCACCGCGCGCGTTTGCCGCACGAGCGCGATGGCATGGGCGAAATCCTCATCCGAGGCGCGCCGCCCCTCGACCGCGTCCTTCCAGAACTTGCGGTCGCCCGCGTCGCCGCGCGCATGCGCCAGGATGACCGGCAGCGTCATCTTGCCTTCGCGGAAATCATCGCCGGCATCCTTGCCCATCGTTCCCGCGTCCGAGACATAGTCGATCGCGTCGTCGACGAGCTGGAACGCGATGCCCAGATTGCGGCCATAGGCATCCAGCGCCGCCTCCTCCGCCTCCCCGCGTTCGGCGACGACGGCGGCGATCCGGCATGCGGCGGCGAACAGCGCGGCGGTCTTGGCACCGATGATGTCGAGATACCGGTCCTCGTGCAGGTCGACGCGCCGCGCCGCCGTCAGCTGGTTGACCTCGCCCTCCGCGATCACCGCCGATGCATTGGACAGGATCTTCAGGACCTTGAGCGACCCGTCCTCGACCATCAGTTCGAAGCTACGTGAAAACAGGAAATCGCCGACCAGCACGCTCGCGGGATTGCCCCAGATGATGTTGGCGGTCCGCCGCCCACGCCTGAGGTCCGAACCGTCGACGACATCGTCATGGAGCAGGGTGGCGGTGTGGATGAACTCCACCGCGGCCGCCAGCCGGTGATGGCGCGTGCCCGTATAGCCGATCAGCCGCGCACTGCTGAGCGTCAGCATCGGCCGCATCCGCTTGCCCCCGCCCGCGATCAAGTGGCCGGCCAGTTCGGGGATCAGCGGGATTTCGGATTGCATGCGATCGAGGATCACCGCGTTGACCGCGTTCATGTCCCCCGCCACCAGCGCGAGCATCGGCTCCAGCGAGGGCTGCTGCGGCGACAGGCGGTGGATCGAAGCGGTCATGCGCGGTCAGCCTCTGACGCCACACGCCCGCCAAGGCAAGCCTTGGCGGTCCTTGCCGGCAACACGCGCTATTGCCCGCGCGGCGCACCGCCCGCATGAGGCGGTGGATCGAAGGAGGGTGCCATGGACGATGTGCTGCAGGGCTATCGCAAGTCGATCGACAATATCGATGCCGCGCTGGTCCATCTGCTCGCCGAACGGTTCAAGGTGACGCAGGCGGTCGGCCGGCACAAGGCCGCCTCCGGCCTGCCCGCCGCCGATCCGGGGCGCGAGGAACGCCAGATCGCGCGGCTCCGCGATCTCGCCGCGCAGGCCGAACTCGACCCCGAATTCTCCGAAAAGTTCCTGCGCTTCATCATCGATGAGGTCATTCGCCACCATGAGGGCCTGCGATGACGGGCTTCCTGCTGGCGATCGAGGGCGGCGACGGCGCGGGCAAGGCGACCGCCGCCGCGGGCGTCGCCGCGGCGTTGCGCGCGGGCGGGCGGACGGCGACGGTCGTATCCTTCCCGCGCTACGGCGATACGGTCGGCGGACAGGTGCTGGGCGATTTTCTCGCCGGGCGGCTGGCTCGGCCCGTCACCCCCCACGCCGCCGCCGTCCTCTACGCGCTCGATCGGTTCGAAAGCCGCGATCACCTGCTTGCCGCGATGGCGGATCACGACGTGGTGGTGCTCGACCGCTATATCGCATCGAACATCGCCTATCAGGCCGCCAAGGTTCCCCCGGCCGAGGTCCCTGCACTGATGGCCTGGATCCTGGCGCTGGAGCGCGACCAGTTCCAGCTCCCCGCCGCCGATCTCCAGGTCTATCTCGACACCACCGTCGAGGTCGCCCGCGACCTGATCGCGCAGAAACACCAGCGCAGCTACACGACGCGCACCTATGATGAACACGAAGCGGACCTGGCGCTCCAGGCGCGCGTCCGCGAGAATTACGCGGCGATGGCGGCGGCGTCGCTGGGCGGGCGCTGGGCGACGGTCGCTGGGCCGCCGCGGACGCCGGAAGAGGTGGTGGGAGCGATCCTGGAGTTAATCTGATTTCGCCGAGACGAAGGGCGAGTCGCTCCAGTCCGTTCGTGCTGAGCTTGTCGAAGCACCGTTCTTCCTTCTACCCTCGACCCAATGACCTTCTGGGCTTACCTGCTGCATTGCCGCGGCGGCGTCTTCTACGCCGGCCATACCGACAATCTCGAAGGTCGCATCGCGCAGCACATGTCGGGCGCAATCCCTGGCTTCACACGCAAATACGCGCCGGCGACCCTGGTCTGGAGCGCGGAGTTTCCGACGCGATTGGAGGCCTTGGAGGCGGAGCACAGGATCAAAGGTTGGAGTCGGGCCAAGAAGCTGGCGCTCATCCGCGGCGATTGGGCGATGATCTCGACACTGGCGAAGGGGAAGAACGGCCCTTCGACAAGCTCAGGGCGAACGGAGTAGGCGGAGTGCGAACACCCCACCTGCGTTCGGGCTGAGCTTGTCGAAGCACCGCTGTTCTTTCTCGAGAACCCGCATGCGGGAACCCCCATCCCTCAAGCCAGCGTCAGCCCCACGTCCACATTGCCGCGCGTGGCGTTCGAATACGGACACACCTCATGCGCCGCCGCGATCAGCTTTTCGCCCTCGGCGCGGTCGGTGCCGGGCATGGTGACGAGCAGGTCGGCGGTGATCCCGTAGCCGCCTTCCGATCGCGGGCCGA
>DASVUT010000182.1:0-4637 GCA_036386955.1 Sphingomonas sp.
GCCTCGGCGCGCACGAGCGGAACAGCCTGACGCTGCATGTTGGAGCCCATCAGAGCGCGATTGGCGTCATCATTCTCCAGGAACGGAATGAGCGATGCCGCAACCGAGACGAGCTGCTTGGGGGAGACGTCCATCAAAGTGATCTGGTCGCGCGGCGCCATCAGGAAGTCGCCGGCCCGGCGGGAAGACACGATCTCCTCGCCGAAGCTCTTGTCGTCCATCAGCTCGGCATTGGCCTGCGCGACGGTGTGCTTCTGCTCCTCCATCGCGGAGAGGTAGACCACGTCGTCGGTGACCTTGTTGTCGATCACCTTGCGATACGGCGTCTCGATGAAGCCGTACTTGTTCACCCGGCTGAAGCTCGCCAGCGAGTTGATCAGGCCGATGTTCGGGCCTTCCGGCGTCTCGATCGGGCAGATGCGACCATAATGCGTCGGGTGAACGTCGCGGACTTCGAAGCCCGCGCGCTCCCGCGTCAGACCACCTGGCCCGAGCGCCGACACGCGACGCTTGTGCGTCACTTCGGACAGCGGGTTGGTCTGGTCCATGAACTGGCTGAGCTGCGACGAGCCGAAGAACTCGCGCACCGCGGCCACCGCGGGCTTGGCGTTGATCAGGTCGTTCGGCATCACCGTGGACACGTCCACGCTCGACATGCGCTCCTTGACCGCACGCTCCATGCGCAGCAGCCCGACGCGGTACTGGTTCTCCAGCAGCTCGCCGACCGATCGCACGCGCCGGTTGCCCAGATTGTCGATGTCGTCGATCTCGCCCTTGCCGTCCTTCAGGTCGACCAGCGTCTTGATGACGGCCAGGATGTCCTCGGACCGCAAGGTCGTGACCGTGTCCTCGGCATCCAGGTCGAGCCGCATGTTCAGCTTGACGCGGCCCACCGCCGACAGGTCGTAGCGATCGGGATCGAAGAACAGCCCCGCGAACAGCGACTCCGCCGTTTCCAGCGTCGGCGGCTCGCCGGGGCGCATCACGCGATAGATGTCGGACAGCGCCTGCTCGCGCTCCTCGGCCTTGTCGGCCTTCAGCGTGTTGCGGATCCACGGGCCCGTGGCGACGTGATCGATGTCGAGCAGCTCGATCGTCTCGATGCCCGCCTTGTCCAGCTTTTCGAGATTCTCCGCCGAGATCTCGTCACCGGCCTCGACATAGATTTCGCCGGTCGCCTCGTTGATCAGGTCGAACGCCGAATACCGGCCATAGATTTCCTCGGTCGGGATCAGCAGCGTCGCCAGCCCGTCCTTGGCGGCCTTGTTGGCGGCACGCGGGCTGATCTTCTGACCGGCCGCGAACACGATCTCGCCCGAGCTTGCATCGATGATGTCGAACATCGGCTTGGCACCGCGCCAATTCTCGGCCTGGAACGGGATCTTCCAGCCGCCGTCGCCGCGCACGAAGGTCAGGCGGTTGTAGAAATAGCCCAGGATGTCCTCGCTGGTCATGCCCAGCGCGAACAGCAACGCGGTGACCGGCAGCTTGCGCTTGCGGTCGATGCGGACGTTGACGATGTCCTTGGCGTCGAACTCGAAATCGAGCCACGAGCCGCGATACGGGATCACGCGCGCCGCGAACAGATATTTGCCCGATGCGTGGGTCTTGCCGCGGTCATGGTCGAACAGCACGCCCGGCGACCGGTGCATCTGCGACACGATGACACGCTCGGTGCCGTTGATGAAGAAGGTGCCGTTCTCGGTCATGAGCGGCATGTCGCCCATGTACACGTCCTGCTCCTTGATATCGATGACCGACTTGGCCTCGGTATCGGGATCGACCTCGAACGCGGTCAGACGCAGCGTGACGCGCATCGGCGCGGCATAGGTGATTCCACGCTGGCGGCATTCCTCGACGTCGAACTTGGGCGGCTCGAGGACATAATCGTCAAAATCGAGATAGGCGGTGCCCGCGAAATCCTGGATCGGGAACACGCTGCGCAGCGTCTTTTCCAGCCCCGACACATGGCCGATCGACTTGTCCGAACGCAGGAACTGTTCGTAGCTTTCGCGCTGCACCTCGATCAGGTTCGGCATCTGCACGACTTCGTGGATATTGCCGAAGACCTTGCGGATACGCCGCTTGGCCGTGCCGCCGCCGGATTCGCGCCGCGCCGTTCCGCCGTCGATCGCCTTGGTAGCCATATGTCGTGCCTCTTGAGCCGGAATTGAGCACCTGGGCCCGGTCACAGCGACGCCGAAAGGCCGATCGCAAGGCTTGCGTCGGCTTTCAGCGTCGATGAAACCAGCAACCCTCCATCCGATCGGTCCGTCCGCGCAAAGACGATCCATTTCCCGAAGGTCGTGGTGATGGAGGCGATATAGGTTTGCAGGGCAGAGCTGTCAAACGCTTAGACCACGGATTGTCTGGGCGCGCGGCCAGCCGGACCTGGACCCAGACGGGATTGCAACGGATGTCGAGCCTCCTCAATTCACCGGTGAATTGGTGCGACCCGTCGCAGGGAAGCTTGCCAGCAGGCACGATCGCGCGTCGCGCCGCGCCATGATCGTGTTTCCCGCCACCCTGCTGATCCTCGCGCCGCTCGCTTTTCAGACGCAGACGGTCCCACCGCCGGTGCCCGCGCCCGCCACGACGCCCGCACCGACGCCGACCCCCACGACCGCGCCGCCCGTGGTGCCGACCGTGACCCCGACGCCCACGCCGACCCCCGTCGTGCAGGATGTCCCCGCAAACGACACCACGCCAACGCCCAGAACGTCTCCGCGTACATCGCCGGCACGACCACAACCGCCCGCCGAGGTGGTCGCTCCACCGCCGGCCGCCGCGTCGACCCCCACTCCAGAACCGATCCCCGAACCTGCGCCCCAGATTGCGCCGACGCCCGTTCCCGCACCGGCCGCCGCCGCACCCGCACCCGCAGAGCCTGTCACCCCCGCACAATCCTTCCCCGCATCATGGCTGCCCTTGCTCGCCGGCGTGGTCGCGCTGCTGGCGCTGGGCGGGTGGCTCCTGCATCGGCGTCGATCGGCACGCCCGGAAGAAGCGTTCGAGCCGCTGGAGGACGAGGAGGTCATCGTCGAGCCGGGCAGCCCCGTCGCGCAGCCGGCGCGCCCGCAACCAGTCGCGCCCCCTCCCGTCGCGCCCCCTCCCGTCGCGCCGACCATCACCCGCCCGCGTCCGGGGCTGCAGTATCGCCCGATCCGCATCGGCCTGAACATCATCACCGCCACCGTTGAGGGCGAGATCACCGTCACCAACACCGACGACCGCACCATCGAGGCGATCGACGTGCGCATGGCACTGCTCGGCGTCGCGTCGGGGCATAACGACGTGATCGCGGGCATCCACCGCGAACCCCCGTCGCGCCTGCTGACCCCGCAGTTCATCCTCGCACCCGGCGAGTCCAAGACGTTCCGCGCGGTCGCCGCGATCGGCCGCGAAGCGATCGCCCCGCTCAGCGCCGGCGGTCGCCCCATCTTCGTGCCCATGGTCGCGGTGACGATGGCATGGGCGTCCGACGGTTATGACTTCCGGTCGACCCAGGCCTTCGCCGTCGGCGTCGAGCGCGTCGATTCCCCGCGCCTCGCACCCGTCTGGCTCGACGGACCATCGCGCATCCATGAAGGCGTCGCCGCTCGCCCTCACGGGGTGACGATCGGCTAAGTGTTTGTTTGAAAACGCTCCGAGGCGCGTTCTGCGGCACCGGCCCGCTCCCCCACCCGACCTCCCCCAGAGTATCCTGGATGGGAGGTCGGGTGGGGGAGCGGGCCGGTGCCGCCTTGAAACTCGCCTTTTCGCGAGTTTTCAACCGGACTCTAAGGCAGCCGCGCCCAAGCCTTGGACAAGGTTGCGCGCCGCGCCATTCGGTCCGGCTCGAGCAGGGGAACAAGCAACGGAACGAGCATGTGCGGGATGGTGAGCACCGACAGCGTCATGAAGCTAGCTGCGACCGCGCTCGCGAGAAGGTCCGCGCGGACTTCGATCATGGCCAGCGCGATCGCACCGCAAAATGCCACGGCGGTCAGCGGCAACACGACGCGCCGCCATTGATCGAAACGCTTCCATGACAGCGTTTCCAGCGCATGGCGGAAATGCCGCGGCGAGTGGAACAGGCAGAAGAACAGCGCGAACCCCACCACCGGTGGCAACAGGATCATCGCTGCGATCGCCGCCAGCCCGGCGACTGCCGTCTCCCGCCGCTCCTCGGACCACGCCGAACCCAACGCGACCCCGCTTACCAGCAAGCTGACGGGGGCAACCGCGAACAGGACATCGGCGATCACGCCCGCGCTCCGGTCACCCGCGACAATCACGAACAGCGTACGCATCTCGGCCCTCCAAAGCAGCGAGGGTGACACCAGGATCGCCAGCGCCATGCCGTGCGAAAGAAATTCGGATCGCAGCGCCGACCAGTCCTCGGCGAAATGCGCGACCGCGATGAGAATGAAGGCGGCCAGCGCGAGGACCGGGTCGGCCCGCCAAAGCATCAGCGCGGCTGCTGCCAGTGCAACGTACATCAGCAGCACGGGGGCAGCCGTGGCCCGGGTCGCGCGTGCTCGGGCAATCAACTGCAGATCAAGCGTTCCGTGGGGAAGGCCAAGAAGCAACATGGCCCCGCACCCGATCAGGGTGATGGAGGGCGATGTGAGCGGCATCCCCGCCAACTGAAGCAG
>DASVUT010000183.1:0-2419 GCA_036386955.1 Sphingomonas sp.
CTCGGATCTTGAGGGTCTCGCCGCCTTTGACACGAACGGCGACGGCCTGTTCTCGGCCCTCGATGATGAGTGGGCGAGTTTCCGCGTCTGGCGGGACAGGAACGAGGACGGGACAGTGGACGGCAACGAGCTCATGTCCATGGACAAGGCCGATGTGGCTTCGATCACCCTTACCGGGACAGCAACCGAGCAATCGTGGGGATGGGGCGAGAACGTCATCATCAACAATGGGTATTTCACCCGGACTGATCAAAGCACGGCTGCGCTTGGCGACGTAGCACTTACCTATTCCAAAGAAGAAGAGCTTGGCAGCGTCACCGCCCCAGATAGGTACCCTCTCGAGGCATTCGAAAGCTCGCACAGCTCGATGCGACAGCATATCTTTCTTTTGTCCGTCGCCCCGCTGGAGCGCTTCACCTCATGGTCGCCGGAAATAGATGTGTGGATTTAAACGTGTACGTAGGCGATGCCGGCACGCAGCACCGATCAGGACGTTGATGTTCATGGGAGCGAAGGCGTGTAGTGCCGAACGTTGCCAAGACACCGACCAAGGTTCCGGCGCGACTGAAGCAACGGTTTCTTAGGCTCGCTCCCATGACGCCTTGAACGACCAGTCGGGCCCGCTACCATGCCGTATGCTCCTCGCACTCCTCCTCGCTGTGGTGCCGGCTGGCCAGACCTTCACTTGCACGCCGGTCCGAGTCTGGGACGGTGACGGGCCGCTATGGTGCGCGGAAGGACCGCGCATTCGCCTCGCCGGCATAGCGGCGCGCGAGATGGATGGGAGATGCCGGCCCAATCAGCCCTGCCCGCGTGCCTCTGCCCAAAGTTCGCGCGACCAGCTCGTCCGCCTCATCGGACGCCCGGTCGGTATCAGCCGAGAAGGCCACGTCCTCGTTCGAGGAGCTGCGCTTAATTGCCGCTCCGAAGGCAACGGCGTAGGCGAGCGTACCGCGGCTTGGTGCCGTACCCAAGCGGGCGTCGATCTTTCCTGTGCCATGGTGAGGAGCGGCCATGCGCTCGTTTGGAATCGATACTGGCGCGGTCGGCGCTGCTGATCCTGCAATAGAGCTTCGTCGGGGCAGGTCGTCGGGCACTCGGAAAACTAGTACTCTGCAGTTGAGCTGCGCGTGCCACAATCGCCACGAGGCCGAAGCTGATCGGGGTCCGAGGCGGTGGCCACGCCGCCTGGAAATCTCGGACTCACCTACAGATGCTCTCACAAGGTACGCCGTCGCCATCGCCGTCCAACCGGCTCAAGCCGCACTGATTGAGATAGAAATTGGCCTCTGCACAGCTGTTCATTTGCCCGCAGACCCGTTTGCTGCCGCACTGGAACGATGGTCCCTCTCGCGGCTGATGGCCAATGTCAGCGGAACCGCGCTCAGATCGCCCGTCGCTCTCTGCGTGATCAGCAGGCGGCGGCTCCTGCGCCAAGGGCGGCGGCTCTGCCGCAACAGGCGCCGAGGCACCGAGGCTGCTTGCAATCACCCAGCATGTGTGTCCCGAAGCTGAAACTCGCGACCACCCATCGCGGGTGTCCTCCACTAAGACAGCGTCTCCGGAGCTGAACCGACCGACACGCGCGGAACCCCGGCCAGGCTCGGCGCGGCAGTTCAAGCTGCCGACCTGAACGTAGCGTAGGGTGGACGACAAAGCGCCGGTGGAGTCAGGAAGATTGGTCGTCGGAAGGTCAGCTGTAACGGATCCTCCTGTGCAGCGGCTCACGGCCAATATGATGAGCCCGATGAGCAAAAGCAGCCCACATCCGTTCGGCTCGGAACCACTCCCTCCACGGCCCGCCATCGTCGCTCATCCCTTCTTCGACCGTTCGACTTTAGCCGAGCGATTCCTGGTGTCGATGACCAGCGGGACCTTGAGCGATCTCATCGACATAACCTCCGTGACAGCCTGCTAAAACACGCCACTCCGATGCCAAACAGCAGCGATTGCGCACCTCCCGGCGAAATAAACATCCAGAATGGATAGAAAGTGGAGAACGGCCTGACGTCGTTATATTCCACTCGCAGTCATCATGGCTCAGGAGCTGGAATGGACCGCCGGCACATTATATCGCAGGATGACCGCGACAAGTTACACGAGCTCAGCGCAGGCATCAGACGTCTGGCGGAATCGCTGACGCCGGCCACCGAGGTTGATGCCGACTTTGTGCGCTCGATCATCCGGATGCGGCGGCTGCGCGACGAAACGTTCGGTGCCAGCCTATTTGCCGATCCCGCGTGGGATATGATGCTGGACCTCTTGGCTGCACAATTAGAGAACCGCCACGTCTCCGTTTCAAGCCTGTGCCTGGCCGCCGCAGTACCACCAACGACTGCCCTCCGGTGGATCGCTCTTATGGAACGCGAAGGCGTGATCCAACGAGAGGCTGATCCGAGCGACCGGCGGCGCGTAAACC
>DASVUT010000184.1:0-4849 GCA_036386955.1 Sphingomonas sp.
GAGGGTGACGACGTGATCGCGGAAACCGATGGCGTCCGCCTGATCGTCGACAGTGTCAGTCTGGACCTCGTGCGCGGATGCCAGGTCGATTACGTCGAATCGCTCGGCGGCGCGGCGTTTCGCGTCGAGAACCCGCAAGCGGCCAGCGGATGCGGTTGCGGCTCCAGCTTCGCGATCTGACCCGCGCGTGAAGATCGTCACCTACAACGTCAACGGCATTAAGGCGCGCCTGCCCCGCCTGATCGAGTACCTCACCGAAGAACAGCCCGATGTCGTCTGCCTCCAGGAACTGAAGGCCAGCGACGAAACCTTCCCGATCGCCGATGTCGAGTCGGCCGGTTACGGCGCGGTGTGGCACGGGCAGAAGAGCTGGAATGGCGTCGCCGTGCTCGCCCGCGACGCCCAGCCGGTCGAGCGTCAGCGCGGGCTCGCCGGCGATCCCGAGGACGAGCAGAGCCGCTATCTGGAATGCGAAATCGCCGGGTTGGTGGTCGCGTCGATCTACCTGCCCAATGGCAATCCGCGGCCCGGCCCCAAATTCGACTACAAGTTGCGCTGGATGGACCGGCTCGCCGCGCGCGCGCGCGAACTGCTCGCCGAAGAGGTGCCGGCCGTACTCGCGGGCGATTACAACGTCATACCGCATGACGATGACACCTATTCGGTACGCGCCATGGCCGAGGATGCGTTGATGCAGCCCGAATCGCGGGCGGCGTTTCGCCGGCTGGTTGCGCAAGGCTGGACCGATGCGCTGCGCACGCGTGCGCCGACGGGCGGCGTGTGGACCTTTTGGGATTATCAGGCGGGCGCATGGGCACGCGACGCAGGGTTCCGCATCGATCACCTGCTGCTGAGCCCCGCGGTCGCCGACCGCATGCTGGAGGCGGGCGTCGACAAGGCCCATCGCGGCCGCGAAAAGGCGAGCGATCACGCCCCGACCTGGGTCCGATTGCGGTGAAATGGCTTGCGCTGGAGCCGCTATGCCTCCCCATTTCGGTGCACGCGCAGGATCGGTTTTGTCCCAACCGGCCCGATCTCGCCACCTCGACCTGCACGACCGAACCGGGCCGCGTGCTGATCGAGGCATCGGGCGTGGATTGGGAACTGGACGACACGGCCGACGCGCGCACCGACACGATCCGCATCGCCGACCTGCTGATCCGGACAGGGATCGGCCCCAACACCGAAGTCCAGTTGAGCTGGACGCCCTATGGCCAGATCCGCACTCGCGACAAGGCGAGCGGCTTGGTGAATACCACGCGCGGCGTCGGGGACATGCGCCTGGGTCTGCGGCACAACATCTTGGGCAACAATGCCGATGCGCTCTCGATCGCGCTTGAACCCTTCGCCACGCTGCCGGTCGGCACGGGTGGGTTGAGCGACGGCGATTGGGGCGCGGGGGTCCTCCTTCCGGTCAGCTACCCATTGGCGGCGGATTGGACGCTCGGCTTCACCGGCGAAGTCGCCGCATCAGCGGACGATGACGGCGATGGCCGCCACCTGGCCTATGCTGGGGTCGTCGGGCTCGGGCGGTCGCTGACCGAGCAGGTGACGGCCGTGGCCGAGATCGCGCTGCGCCGGGAAGACGATCCGCTGGCGTCCCGGACCGAGGCGCTAGGTGCCTTTTCGGTGGCGTGGCAACCACGCGATCGGCTTCAGGTCGACGCGCTGCTCGCCGCCGGGCTGAACCACACCACCCCCGACCTGCGCATCCAGATCGGTGGCGCGATCCTGTTCTGAAATCGCGCTGCCGCTGCATCAAGGCTGCACCGGACAACGGTACGGCCAAGCCCATGAAGGGTCGCCCATTCCTCGCCCGCATGGGCTTCGCGCTGGCCGGCCTGCGCAGCGCCTGGAGCCGTGAGGCGAGCTTCCGCAGCCAGGCCTGCGTAGCGGCTGGGGCGGCATTGACCCTGCTGATCGTCCGCCCGAACGCGCTGTGGGTGGCCGCCGTCGTGCTCGCCGCCACCAGCGTGCTGGCGCTCGAGGCCGCGAACGCGGCGATCGAGGAGCTCGCCGACACGCTGCACCCCGCATTGTCGCGCGGCATCGGCCGCGCAAAGGACATGGCAGCCGCGGCGGTGCTCATCGCCAGCATCGGTGCCGCCGCAGTCGGGTGTGCGTTCGCTTACGGTGTTGGAAGTTAGCCCTATGCGGTCACGGCGTCACTGCGAACCAACAGCAGGTCCATACCAGCCATTCAGCCGGTGTACATCTTGGTGTACTACTGTAGCAATACGGTGTGGCGGTGTTGGATCGCTGCTCCGGGCTAGGAGGATGGGGACATGGTGTACGCATTGATGATCATGGGGGCTATGGCGGCTGCGCAGGCACCCCAGACGACGGGAACGTCGCAGAGCCAGCCTGCCGTTACGAGAGCTGTGGAAGGTGGGAGCGCGCCCGCAAAGGACAGGCGCAAATACTGCGTGGAGATTCTTCGCACTGGTTCGCGCATTCCTCACCTGGATTGCCGGACGCGCGACCAATGGATCGCGCAAGAGGAATGGGACCCAGTCCAGAAGTAAGGCCAAAATGGGTCGGGCCCTCGCGGTCCGACCCCGTCGGCACAGGCCACGTCCCACTGGCCTCGAGCAGCTTACAGTGGCTTGCGATAGATCTGGTACACCTTGTTGACGCGGCAGCCGATCGCGTCGGCGATCGATCGCATTCCTTGATTGTCGTCGAGGATCCAGCCGATCTCGCCCCGGCTCGCGCCATAGCGCGCCACGGCGGCGCGGCGGATATATTCGATCAGCATGAAAGCGAGTTGGCTCGCCAGGCGTGAAGCCTGCAATTCCTTGACGACGCCCATAAGTGGTACGCGGACAGATCGAACCTTGGGCGCGCGCAACCACCACAGCAGCTTGGCCCAGCCGAACGGGAACAGCTTGCCATTGAGCGGCGCGATTGCCTCGTTCAGGTCGGGCAGGGTGATCATGAAGGCGACGGGCCTGCCGTCGAGCTCGGCGATGCGAATCAGGTCGTTGAACACGATCGGCTTCAGCTTGACACCCACGTCGCGCATCTCGGGCGGGGTCAAGGGCACGAAGCCCCAGTTGTCCGACCATGCATCGTTCAGGATTGCCAGAATGATCTGCGCTTCCTCGTCGAAGCGCGACTTGTCGACCTCGCGGATGCGGATACGCGGGTTCTTCTCACCCGATGCGATGATCCGTTCGATGATCTTGGGGAAGGGCAGGTTGATGTCGAGGTCATAGGTCAGCAGTTGCTTGACCGCTCCATACCCGGCCGCCTCGATCCAGCCGCGATAGGCGGGCTTGGCATGCCCCATCATGACGGTGGGGGGATGGTCATAGCCTTCGATCAGCAGCCCGGGGTCTTCCCAGATCGACATGGAGATCGGCCCCATCGCATCCGCCATCCCCTCATCGCGCAGCCACTCTTGCGCGCGCGCGATCAGCGCGGCGAACACCTGTTCGTCCTGGGCCTCCATCAGGCCCCATTGCCCGACGCCGGGGCCAAACCCCTGTTCGGCCGGCATGGTCAGCGCCAGCGTGTCGATGTGCGCCGATATCCGCCCCACGACCCGGTCGCCGCGTTCCGCCAAGAATAGTTGCGCGCGCGCATGGCTGAACCAGCCGTTCTTTTCCGGCGTGATCATCTCCAGCGCCTCACGCTTCAGCGGCGGGACCCAATTGGGATCGTCGGCATAGAGGCGGAACGGCAGGTCGACGAACGCCTTGCGGTCGCGGAGGGTCAGGACAGGGCGGATCGTGATCGTCACAGGGTCGGTCTTTCAACGGTGCGCGCGCGGTCTAGCAGCACCGGCATTGATGCGTCCAATCGATCGCCGTGATCGAAACAGCCGCGCGGGGAGCCGCGGCCCGCGACCTGTGAATGCCACGCTTGGGCCACTATCTTGGGGCAATGCCAGCCACCATGACCGCCGCCACCCTCCACCGCGCGACCACCGCCCCGGCTGCGACATCGCTGCGCATCGCCGACGACAAGGCCATGCTGCGCACCGCGGCCGAGGTCACGCGCGACCTGTCGAAGCCGCAGCCCTCGATCTACTGGGCCGATCTGCTCGCCTCGGTGATGGTCGGCTATGGCGCGCTGGTCGCCGCGATCCTGACGCGCGGCGGCGTGGCGATCGCCGCCGGCATCGTCGCGATGCTCGCGCTCTACCGCGCGCTCAGCTTCATCCACGAAGTGTCGCACATGAAGCATTCGGCGCTGCCGGGGTTTCGCGGTGGCTGGGACATGCTCGTCGGCGTGCCGATGCTGACGCCCTCGTTCATGTATGAAGGGGTGCACAATCTGCACCACGCCAAGACGCGTTACGGCACCAGCGAGGATCCCGAATATCTGCCGCTCGCGCTGATGCGCCCATGGACGCTGCCGCTATTCATCGTCGTGTCCGCGCTCGCGCCGATCGCGCTGATCCTGCGCTATGCGGTGTTGGCACCGGTGTCGCTGCTGTCCCCCGCGCTGCGGCGCCTGGTGGTCGAGCGTTATTCGGCGCTGGCGATCAACCCGCATTTCCGCCGCCGCGCGCCCGAAGGCGAACAGCGCGCCTATTGGACCCGCGTAGAGATCGCCGCCAGCGCCTGGGCGATCGCGCTCGTCACCGCCACGGCCACCGGCGTGCTCCCCTTGCGCGCCTTCGCGATCATCGTCGCGGTCGCGTCGGGCGTCGCCGTCGTGAACCAGGTCCGTACGCTGGTCGCGCATCTGTGGGAGAATGACGGTGAGCCGATGAGCGTCACCGCGCAATATCTGGACACGGTCAACGTGCCCCCGCCGACCCTGCTGCCCGCGCTCTGGGCCCCGGTCGGCCTGCGCTATCACGCGCTGCACCATCTGCTGCCCAGCCTGCCATATCATG
>DASVUT010000185.1:0-2312 GCA_036386955.1 Sphingomonas sp.
GATAGGGCGTGACCTGCGCGGCGCTGTCGCGCAGCCACATGGCGGGGATGTCGCCGGTGATCACGAACGTGTCGGGCCGCCCGCCGATCTCGCCCGGGTTCACGGTGGTGTCGAGCGTGTTGGGGTAACAGCGCGCGAACATTTCGGCCAGGCGGCGCGGCTCTCCGGGTCGGTCCAGCTTTTGGCGCACCCGGTCGATCGCGGCCTCTACCGATCGGCTCGTGAAGCGGCGCGCGGCCGGCACCGGGCGGCCGTTCGCCAGCGGGTTCGCCTGCGCCGCGGCATCGCCGATGGCGGCATGCCCGGCCAGCGCCAAGCCGCTCAAGGTGGCCATGCCTAGCAAGTCGCGCCGGGAGATCGAGTTCGGACCGTTTTCCATGGGCAAGTCCTTCGATTGGGGAAGTGAGATCATGGTGTGGCGCATGCCAAGGCCGGTCCGCGAGTCGGGGGTTTGCCGCGCCGGACGGCAGACGTTAATCGGCCGACGCGCGGAACAGTTCGCGGCGCGCCGGACGGGGATCGAGCATGGATATAGTCGAGATCGCCGCGTCCGGTTGGACCTTGCAGCTTCTGCCTGCCAATGGCGGCGCGATCGGCGCGTTGCGCCTGCATGGCCGTGCCATTCTGCGGCCCACATCCACCGACGGAGCGGCGGGTCTGACGTCGCCGCTCGCGACGAGCTGCTTCCCGCTGCTGCCCTTCGCCAACCGCATCGCATGGGGTCGATTCGACTTTGAAGAGCGTACGGTCGTGCTGCGGCGCCCGGATGATTATCCGCACAGCCTGCACGGGCTCGGCTGGACATCCGCCTGGGACGTCACCGCCGCCACCGACGCCGCCATCACGCTGACGCATGTGCACGACGCGGATGATCGCTGGCCGTGGAGCTACCACGCTGAACAGCATTTCGCGCTGGGGGAGCAGGGTTTGGCCGTCACGCTGACGCTGACCAACCGGTCCACGGAAGCGATGCCCGCGAGCATCGGCCTGCACCCCTATTTTCCCGTGACCCCCGCCATGCGGCTGCGCTTTCAGAGCGAGCGCGTGTGGCTGACCGATGCCGAACTCCTGCCCACGCACCCCGCGCCCGCAGATGCGTTTGGCGATTGGAGGCAGGGCGATGCCCTGCCCGACTATCTGGTCGACAACAGCTATGATGGCTGGAACGGCGCCGCGTCGCTCGCCGACGCTGGCGCGGTGACCACCATCGCCGCGCCGTCCGCGACTCACCTCCACCTCTTCGCGCCGCCTGGGCTCGGCTTCTGCTGCGTCGAGCCCTGTTCCGCGCTCCCCGATGCGCTCAGTCGCGGCGGGGCGACGGTGTTGCAGCCGGGCGAGCGGATGGAACTGACGATGCGGATCGATCACGGCATCACGCCGCCATCCAGTTGAGCAACCACCGCCAGGTCGCGTCCATGCCCGTCTGCGTCGGCACTGCCGCCAGCGTGCGCGGCCGGACCACGCGCTTACCGCGATACGCATCCGCGATACGCCGGAACGCGGCACCGCGCGGTTTCACCTTGTTGTCGGAGTCGAGCAGCCCGAGATCATATTCGAACGGGTTGAATTCGAACCGGCGATCGACGTCGTGGCTCGACCACCAGGTGAACCAGCTTACCCCCTGTCCTACCGCTCCGGTGATCGCCGATTCCATCCAGGGGATGATCTGCGCCTGCGTCATCTCCTCGGTGCAGGCGCCGAACTCCTGCAGCCAGACGGGCTTGTCCGCGTCGCGCGCATGGGCGCGCACCAGCGCGGTCATCGCGGCGGGAAGCTGCGTATAGGGCTTGCTGAGCGGCCCGCCATGTTTGGCCGCGCCGGTCCAGAACGGCCAGCTATGGATCGCGACCATCGGCTGTTCGGCGATCAGCGCGGCGGGCGAGAAGCTGTTGGCGCCGAACCAGGGCTGGTGATCGACGCCGTTGACATGCACCCGCCCGGGCGCGAGCCGGTGCATGGTGGAAAGCACGCGGCGCATCCACGGATCACCTTGCGCCGAAGTCGCTTCCCAGCAGCAATTGATCTCGTTGCCGACATCGAAGCCCAGGAAATTGGGGTGGCGGATCGCGCGCGCCGCCGTTTGCGTCAGGAACAGGTCTTGCGCCTTGGCCCAGGCGGGCGCGGTGTAAAAGGACTCCTTCTCCAGGAAATGTGGCTTGAACGCGAAGCCGCTCAGCCAGCCGGTATAGAGCGTGACCAGCACGTCCAGCCGCCGCGCCGCCGCCAGCGTCATCATCTGGTCGAGCCGATCGAGATGCGCCGTGCTGACGGTGGTCGGATTGGGCTGAAACCAGGGCCATATCAGCATGATG
>DASVUT010000186.1:0-9228 GCA_036386955.1 Sphingomonas sp.
CGCCGCGCCCCAGGCGATCGCCCCGCCCCAGTCATGCCCGACCAGCGCGAACCGATCCACCGACAGCGCGTCGGCCAGCCCCATCAGGTCGCCGATGATGTGCCGCGCGGCATAATTCTCGACACCCTCGGGCTTGCTAGACCGCGCATAGCCGCGCTGGTCGGGCGCGATCACATAATGGTCCTTGGCCAGCACCGGGATCTGGTGCCGCCACGTCCGGTGCGATTCGGGAAAGCCGTGGAGCAGGATGATCGGCGGTGCCGCCGGATCGCCGGCCACTGCGACATCCAGGCTGACACCGGTGGACAGATCGATGCGGCGCAGGGGCAGGTCGGTCATACACACTCCGTCTGTGCGAGAAGATCGAGAAGATCGGTGGGAAACACAGGCTCATCGAACCGCGCGAGGTCGTCGCGCGTGAACCAGCGCCAGCTCTGCATGACGCGGCGCTCGAGCGCGGTGTGCCCCGCCGGATCGACCTCGCACGCCTCGATATCCACGCGAAAGTAGCGCTCGTCCGCGGTCACCTCGACGCCCTCGATCGTCCGGAAATCGACCACGCGCCGCGCGATCTCGGGTCCGCAATCCCGGTCGATGCCGACCTCCTCGCGCAACTCGCGCCGTGCGGCGGTCGCATAATCCTCACCCGGATCGACCGCGCCGCCCGGCGTGCACCAGAAAGGCGGGCGTCCATCGGGCGCGGTGAACCGGAATAACAGCACGCGCGCCTGCCCATCGACCAGCAGGACGCGCGCGGCGGGCCGGGGCACCCTCATGCGGCGTCGAGTTCGGCATGATAGGGAAACAGCCCCTGCTCGCTGAAGGCGATCCGCCGGTCGCTGGCGAGGTAGCGGCGGATGCCGGGCAGCAGCTTCACCTGATTGTGGATACGGACGAGGTTGGGCAGCTCCCGCTCCAGCGTCGCCATCCGCCGGGGGAATGCATGGCGCAGACCGGCTACGATCTGGAACAGCGACGTGTCGACCGGGGTCCAGCGGTGGTCGATCACCCAGTCCCCGTCATTGGCGGTCGCCACCGTCTCGAAATGCCGCAGGAAGCGGGGCAAGCGATCTTCGCGAAACTGCGCTGCAGCGCGGGTGGCCTCAATCGACTGATCCGCATAGGCGGTACCCGTGGCGATCGGGTGGTGTACGCGGTGCACTTCAACGGCGAAATCCGCGATCGTCAGATGAAGCTGGTTGATCCACAACCTGTCGGCGATGTTGGACGGCGCGAGCTCGTGTCGTTCGCCGATGAACATCAGGATGTTGGCGACTTGGGCGATCACCAGCCCGTCCATCGCAAGATAAGGCGGTGCGAACGGCACGCGGCCCTCGCGCGCGGCCATGTCGTCGATCAACGCCTGGGCACCCAGCCGGCGCGCGGCGTCGTCATACGGGATTTCGGCCGCTTCGAATGCCAGCCGCACGAACTCGCCCCGGCCAAGGATGTGGGGCCAATACCAGAGCTGATAGGTCATTCACGGCTCCCCCGGGGCGCGGGCGCGGATGGCCAGCGCGTGGATACGGGTACGCAACAGATCGGCCAGCGCGCCGTTGACCAGCCGCTGACGGGCGACGCGCGACAGCCCGGCAAAGGCCTCGCTTTCCACCTCGACACGGAAATGGCTCTCGCCCGTTCCATCGTCGCCCATATGCCCGGCATGCTGCGCGCTCTCGTTGACGATGTCGAGCCGTGTCGGTGCCAGGGCGGCACGCAATCTGGCGGCGATCTCGTCGACGACGGGAAGGGGCGGAGCGGGGGTAGCGGGATCGATCATCACGCCCATATAGCCGGTTTGCGAGTTTCGGGGAGCCGGTGGCGTACGATCGATCGAGTGAGCGGCCCCGGGCTCGCTTCCATGGCCGCGTTGAGGGCAGCGACCGCCCCTGCGCCGAGCCCGGATGCACGGCGGCCGGCGAGTTTCGCGCGCCGCCGGTGGAGGGCCCCAGGACCGGCGGGCCACCCGCATTCCGGTGGATGTGCCTGGACCATGTCCGCGCCTTCAATGCGCGGTATAATTATTTCGCGGGCATGACCGCCGACGAAATCCATGCCGCGCAACACCCGATCGCGGGGTGGGAACGGGAGACGCGGGCCTTCGCGCGTGCGGCCGGCGACGCGCCACCGCGCTGGGGTGATTTCACCGATCCGCTCGACGCCATCGCCGCCAGGTTCCGCCGCGAGGCCGCACCTGACCGTCCCGACGGTAAGCCGCTATCGGGTCAGGACCGTGCGAGCCTGAAGACGCTCGGCCTTGCGCCCGAGGCTGACCGGACCGCGCTGCGTCGCCGCTATTCGGAACTGGTCCGCAAGTTCCACCCCGATCGCAACGGCGGTGACCGCAGCCATGAATCCGCGCTACAGGCGGTGATCGCCGCCTACCAGCAGTTGCGTCAGGCACCGGCCTTCGCCTGAACGGATCAGCTGAGCATGTAGGCATTCAGCCAGGTGATCTTCAGTTTGTCCTGGTCGCGGACCCCGCAAGCGCCGCTTCGATCGCGGCAATATCGATCCTGGTCATGGTCATCATCGCGTCCATTGCGCGTTTGGCGGCGGCGCGGTCGGGGTTCGTCGTTGCCGCAAGCAGCGCGCGCGGTGTGATCTGCCACGCAAAGCCCCAGCGGTCCTTGCACCAGCCGCACTGGCTCTCCACGCCGCCGTTGCCGACAATCGCGTCCCAATAGCGATCGGTTTCCGCCTGGTCCTCGGTCAGCACCATGAAGCTGACCGCCTCGTTGGGCTTGAACATCGGGCCGCCGTTGAGGCCGACAAAGGCGCGCCCGAGCACGGTGAACTCGACGATCAGCTCATCGCCTTGCTTGCCATCGGGCAAGTCGGTTGCCGCGGCATGGGCGGTGCCGACATGGCTGTCGGGAAAGGTCGCGGCGTAGAACGCAGCCGCCTCGTGCGCCTGACCGTGGTCGAACCAGAGGCAGGTGGTGATCCTGTCAGTCACATGCGCTCTCCCACGAGGCCGAAGCGCGCGCCGGCGGGGTCACGCGCCGCGAGTGAATAGCCGCCGCCGGGGATTTCCACCGGCTCCTGCTCGATCACGCCGCCGCCTGCCCGAACCCGCTCCGCGCCGGCGTCGATGTGGGACACGTGGAAGTAGAACATCCACCCCGATGCGCTCTCGTGCATGCGCGGCATGACCGCGCCGATCATCGTTTCGCCATGGTAGAGGAAACGGTACTCGCCCAGCGGCCCCATCGGCATCGCACCGTCCTGTCGCCAGCCAAACTGCGCGGTGTAGAAGGCTTGGGCACGATCCTGATCGGCGGCAGAAAGCTCGTTCCAGACGACATGGCCGAACGCACCGGGTGCAGCGGCGAAGGCGGTGCTGATCTCGTCCGAACTGCCGCGCATCACGTAGAACGGAGCTCCGTCCGGATCCTGGACATACGCCATGCGGCCGATGCCCTCGAGATCGACCGGTCCCAGCAATGCGGCACCGCCATCCTTGGCGATCGCGTCGTCCGTCGCGTCGAAATCGTCCACCCCGATATAGCCGACCCATCGCTGGCTCGCACCGGCGGCGATCATCTCGGGCGGCATCCGCATCACGCCGCCGACATTGCCGTCCGGCGCGGTAATCATACGATAGTCGATCGGGCCGGAGGGCTGCGCCTCGATCGTCCACCCGACGACATGGTCATAGAACGCCTTTGCTGACTCGGGATCGGGCGTCATCAGCTCGTACCAGACGAAGCTGCCGTGGGGGTTGCGCATGGACGTGTCCTTTTCGAGAAGAGAACGAGGGTTAGAGCTCGACCACCGGCTCGAAGCCGCCAAAGATCATCCGTGCGCCGTCGAACGGCATCGGGTTCTTGGTCGGGTCCAGTCGCGGGTCGGGGTTCTCGGCGTCCATCATCCGCGCCATCGCCGCGTCGCGGGTCGGCTTGTCGGGCCATTCGATCCACGAGAAAACGACGCTCTCGCCTTCCTTCAGCGCGACGGCGCGGCGGAAATCGGTCTGCTTGCCGTCGGGAACATCGCTTTCCCAGCATTCCAGGATCCGCAGCGCACCCATCTCCTTGAACAAGGGATCGGCCATGCGCGCGTGATCGATGAACTTCTGCTTGTTGTCGGTCGGCACGGCGATGACGAATCCGTCGATGTAGGTCATGATCTCTCTCCTTCAGCTCTGATTATGCGAAACCGGTACCGGCGATCGCCAGCGCGGTGACCGCGAAGGCGACCACGCCGACGAGGATGGATCGCGCGGCGGTCATGTTCAGGCCGCTGCTTGTTCGGTGCCGGCGAAGGCCCGCATGGCAGCCTCTACGTCCATGTACATCGGCTCGAACAGGTGCCCGTCGAGGTCTTCGAAGCTGCGGCCGTACATGAAGCCCATATCCTGTGCCGGCCGCGGATCGGCGACGCCGCCAGCGGCCGCGGCCGCTTGGGTGATGGCGTCCACGTCGCCACGACTATCGCGCGACAGGCAGAACAGTGCGCCGGCACTGGTCGTTGAATCGGCGACATCCTTGTGCGGCAAGAAGGTTTTGAAGAACGGGCGCGACAGCAGCATGAATGTGATCGTGTCCGACCAAACCATCGCCGCGGCCTGCCCGGCCTGGCTGAAGCGCTCGTCCTTGGTGAAGCCGATCGCGGCATAGAAGGCCGCCGCCTTCTCAACATCCGCGACGGGCAGGTTCACGAAGATCATCTTGGCCATGGCGTTATCCCTCATTTGCGACTCGATGATTGCGTTCATGCCTGCCGTAGTTATATATTGCAACTATGAAGTCAGAAAAGATAACCAGCGAAGCCAAGCGCCGTTATGACGATGCATGCGCGGCTACACACGGCATGGACATCATCGGCGAGCGTTGGGCGCTGCCGGTGATGCGCGAGTTGATGCTGGGGCCGCGCCGCTTCGGCGAATTGCGGCGCAGCCTCCCGGCGCTGTCGGCCAATGTCCTGACGCAGCGACTGGCAGGGTTGGAGGAGGCGGGTATCGTGCGGCGCGAAAAGCTGCCGCCGCCGGCCTCCGTACAGGTCTATGCGCTCACGCCTTGGGGTCAGGCGGCGGGGCCGGTGTTCCAGGCGCTCGGGCGCTGGGCGGTGAAGTCGCCGCGCCATGATCCGACTCGGCCGTTCAGCGCGGTTTCGCTGATGCTGTCGATGCGCACGATGCTCGATGCGCAACGTGCGGCCGGCATGAATGTGCGTCTCGGGCTACGAGTCGGTGAGGAGGGCTACTTCTTCTGCTTGGACGACGGTGCCGCCGCAATCGGGCGCGGCGTGCCCGAGGATGCTCATGCGGTCCTGACTGGCGAGACGAGCGGCGTCGCGGCCCTGCTGTACGCGCGCGTGCCGTTGGCGGAACTGGAAGCGCAGGGGCTTGTTCGGGTGGAGGGTGATCGTGCCGCTGTCGAACGGCTGCCGGCGCTGTTCCCGATGCCTGACAAAGCACCGCTGACCTGAAACCATGGGCTCCCAAGATCGCGCCGCGCGTTGGGTCTGTAACCAATGTGTCTCGACTTCGCTCGACGCGAACGGTTAGGGGACATGCGCCCGCGTGAAAGAAGACGAATGAACGACATCTCGAACACCCAGCCCGATAGTCGCGAAACGACGCTGCTCGACGCGCCCGACCAGATGCGGTCGGTGCGCGACCTGTTCGGCATCGACAGCGATATGCAGGTGCCCGCCTTCAGCGAAGCGGACGAGCGCGTTCCCGATCTCGACCCGGCCTATGTCTTTGACGGCGATACGACGCTCGCGATCCTGGCCGGGTTCGCGCACAACCGTCGCGTGATGGTGCAGGGCTATCACGGCACGGGCAAGTCGACCCACATCGAACAGGTCGCGGCCAGGCTCAACTGGCCCTGCATCCGTATCAATCTGGACGCGCATATCAGCCGTATCGATCTGGTCGGCCGCGACGCGATCGTGCTGAAGGATGGGCAGCAGGTTACCGAGTTTCGCGAAGGGCTGCTTCCCTGGGCCTTGCAGACGCCGACCGCGCTCGTATTCGACGAATATGATGCCGGGCGGCCCGACGTGATGTTCGTCATCCAGCGCGTGCTCGAAACGGAGGGCAAGCTCACCCTTCTCGACCAGAACCGCGTCATCCGCCCCAGCCCCTGGTTCCGGTTATTCGCGACCGCCAACACGGTCGGGCTTGGCGACACCAGCGGCCTGTATCACGGCACGCAACAGATCAACCAGGGTCAGATGGACCGCTGGAACATCGTGGTCACGCTCAACTATCTGCCCGCCGCGGTCGAGGCACAGATCGTGCTCGCCAAATCGGGTGAGTATGACAAGCCGGACGGCAAGAAGACCGTGGACTCGATGGTGCGTGTGGCGGACATGACGCGCAAGGGCTTCGTCAATGGCGATATTTCGACCGTGATGAGCCCGCGTACGGTCATCACCTGGGCGCAGAACGCGCTGATCTTCGGGGATGTCGGCTTCGCCTTTCGCCTGTCGTTCCTCAACAAGTGCGACGAGAACGAACGCCCGCTGGTGGCCGAATATTATCAGCGGGTGTTCGGCAAGGACCTTCCCGAAAGCGTCGCTGCGCGCGTCTGACACACCGCCGCATTAGCGGGGCATTAAACGTCGACGGCTAAGCCTGCGCGCAATCCGGGGGGGACACGCGCGTGGGGATGATCCGCAATTGCTTATCGACGATGGGGTTGATCACCCTCTTGATGATCACCTCCTGCGTCGTCGGCGTCAGCAGCTGTTCGCGGGTGTTCGATCCCAAGCAGTTCGTGCGCCATGTCGATGAAGACCCTGCCAAGACGCGCCGCATGCTGATGGCGTATTTGGATGCCGCGACCAACGAAGGGCCCGCCGACTGGAAGCTAGAGGGCAAGGCCACGCGCGTGCTGGTGCAGGAATATACCGACGGGTCGATCCACCTGGCGGTGGACGGCACCAAGGGGCGGATGATGGAGGTGGTTGCCAAGATCACGCCGTCGGACGACCACGATGCCAAGGTCGAGGTGCTGAGCGACGCCAAGGTGCTGGCCGATGCCAAGGATATCGCCGCGCACGAGGTGCATCGCCGTATCAAGGACATGGTGTCGAGCGCGCTGGACGCCATCGACGGACACCGTGTCGTCGAGGGTGGGTTCCTGGTTTCGCGGCTGATCGGCGAGCGCGAGCGTACGCGGCGGCGCTTTTGATGCGGTTGCCGCGGCTGAACAATCGCGCGACGGTCGCGTCGCTGCTCGCGGGGTTCGAGCGTCGCTTCGTGCGCATCGATCGCGGCGTGATCTATGTCGCACGGGAAGGGGGCGACGGCGTCCGCCTGACCCAGGAAGAGGCGGCGTCGCTGATCGCCGGCGTTCGCGCGACATTGATCGAGGCGGACGGCGATACGGGCGCTTTGCCCAATTGGGGGTGGGATGGTGCCGTCGCGGTCGGACTGGTGACGATCATTATCGGCACATTGGCCGGATTTCCGCTGTCCGCTATCGCACTGTTCCTGCCCGTTCTGGCCGCATTCTTCGCGCTCGGACCGGTGCTAGGCGTAGTGCGAGTCCATCTGGCCCATGGGCGCGCGCAGGCGCGGGTGGAGCGACAGCTTGCCGCCCATCGCCGCGTTCCCGCAGCGGCAGTACGGCGGGGCCTGCCGGTCAATCCTGTCCAGCCCGTGCTGGCGATCGTCGCGGCGGGCGTTGCGGCGGTTTTCGCCGGGCTGATGATCGCGGCCGCGATCGGGCCGTTCCATGTAAAAGTGTGGATTGATCAGCTGATCGCGGGCTGGGCGCTGCCCGTGGTTGTCGCGGTGGTCGTTCTGGCGTTCGTCAGCCACGCGATCGACGCCACGCGACGGCGCGTTTCGGAAGCCGCCATCGCCGATGCCATGGCCGACCGGCGGCGCCGACCGATCGACTGACCCGCGCGCGCCTTGCCGTGCCACACGGTCTCCCCTAGCTAGTCGGTCCGTTGCCGCCCCGGTCGGCTCAAAGGTGCTCTGGACATGGCCGCCGATTCACCCCTGGACCGCTTCAAAGCCGTGCTCGCCGGCACCGCGCGCGCGATCGCCGATGAGCCGGAGGTGGAGCTGGCGTTTACCGCCGATGCGCCGACCAGTTCGGGCAAGCATATCAAGGTGCCGATGCCCGCGCGGGCGCTGCCCGCCGATCAGGTCGCCGAGGCGCGTGGCTTTGCCGACGGTTTCGCGCTGCGGCTGCGGCACCATGATTCGCGACTGCATGCCAAGGCGGCACCGGCCGAGGCGATCGCACGAGCGGTGTTCGACGCGGTGGAGGGCGCGCGCGTCGAGGCGCTGGGCAGCCGAGGTTTTCGCGGCGTGATCGACAATTTGGCGACGGCGTTGGACGTGCGATTGCGATCCGACCCGATCACGCGCGCGCGCATCGACAGCGAAGTGCCGCTGTCGACTGCGCTCGCGTTGTTGGTCCGCGAACGGCTGACGGGGCAGGCTGTACCCGTAGCGGCCGAACGCGGGCTGGCACTGGTGCGCGATTGGATCGAATCGCGCACTGATCTGGACGCGCTGGGGTTGGCGCTCGACGATCAGCGTGCGTTCCAGGCCCTGACTATGCGGATGCTCGAGCAATTGGAGCTGGTCGAAGGCGAGCAGACCCCCGATGAGGCCGATGAGGGCGGCGAGGACGATGAGGGCAGCGACCAGGAACAGCCCGACGAGGGGGAAGAAGGCGAACAGGAAGGCGGCGAGGGCCAGGGCGAAGTCGAGGCGCGCGGCGAGCAGCAGGAATCAGACGACCAGTCGGGCGAAGGCGAGCAATCCGCGGATGACGGCGGCGACGAGATGGACGGCGAGCCCGGCGATGACGGCGAGGAGGGAATGCAGCCGGTGCGTCCTAACCGCCCCTTCGCCGATCCGTCGGCGCAATTCGATTACAAGCCGTGGACGACACAGTTCGACGAGGTAGTCGCCGCGACCGAATTGTGCGACGCCGACGAGCTGGCGCGCCTGCGCGGGTTTCTCGATCAGCAGCTCGTTCATCTGCAATCGGCCGTGTCCAAACTCGCCAACCGACTCCAGCGTCGACTAATGGCGCAGCAATCGCGATCCTGGGACTTCGATCAGGAAGAAGGAATGCTCGACGCCGCCCGGCTGGCCCGCGTGGTCGTCAACCCCACCCAGTCGCTCAGTTACAAGATCGAGCGTGAGACCGATTTCCGCGACACCGTGGTCACGTTATTGATCGACAATTCGGGGTCGATGCGCGGGCGGCCGATCTCGATCGCGGCGATTTCGGCCGACATCAT
>DASVUT010000187.1:0-7954 GCA_036386955.1 Sphingomonas sp.
CGGCCTTGCGAGAAATTATAGGTGCGGATGCGTTCGGATCGGTCGCCTGATCCGACCATCGCCTTGCGCGTGCCCGACCGTTCGGACGCCAGCCGGTCGCGCTCGGCCTCGTACAGCCGGGTGCGCAGGACCTTGAGCGCCTTGGCCTTGTTCTTGTGCTGCGACTTCTCGTCCTGCTGGATGACGACCAGGCCGGTGGGCAGGTGGGTGATGCGGACCGCGGAATCGGTGGTGTTGACCGACTGACCACCCGGCCCCGACGACCGATAGACGTCGATGCGCAGGTCGCGCGCCTCGTCGATCTGGACATCGACCTCCTCGGCCTCGGGCAGGACCGCGACGGTGGCAGCGGAGGTGTGGATTCGGCCGCCGCTTTCGGTCGCGGGCACGCGCTGGACGCGGTGGACGCCGGATTCGAACTTCAGCTTGGCGAACACGCCCTGCCCCGTCACCGACGCGACGACCTCCTTATACCCGCCCGCGTCGGACGAGGAGCCCGAGATGAGCTCGACGCGCCATCCCTGCGCTTCGGCGAAGCGCTGATACATGCGGAACAGGTCGCCCGCGAACAGCGCCGCCTCGTCGCCACCGGTGCCGGCGCGGATCTCGAGCATCGCGGCGCGTTCGTCGGCGGCGTCGCGGGGAAGAAGCGCGAGCGCCAGGCTGCGTTCGGCGGCGTCGAGGAGGTTGCGGTTCTCGTGCAGCTCCTCGGCGGCCATGGCGCGCAGTTCCTCGTCGCCGTCATCGGCCATGAAGGCGAGGCTCTTCGCCTCCGCGCGCAACCGCCGCACCTCGCCCGCGGCCCGCGCGACAGGTTCGACCTCAGCGAATTCCTTCGATACCTGCACGAAGCGATCGCCTGGGAGATCGCCGGTCGCCATGAGGGCGGACAGCTCGTCGCGCCGCGCCTCGATCTGTGCGATGCGTTCGGGGGAGATGGTCATGCCAAGGGCTCAGATCGCTCACGGCCATGACGAGCTTTCATCTCAGCCCACGTTTCGACAACTCTCACGAACAAGTCGACTGATCCAAACCGACCAACGAGGGCAGCGATATCTCGCTCTTCCACACGAATATGCGGATACTTTGCGTATACCTTGATGGTGGTGTGAAGAGTGCCTGACTCGCCAGCCCTCATGCTGCAGATGAAATCAGGGTTGCTCCTGATGGCTTTATCAAAGCGCTTCTTGCGTGCTCCCGTAGATTGTACCTCAACGGAAAATTTCGAGCGCCGTAACTCCTTTGCCAATGAAATTGCTTCCAATTGGAAGGTGTCATCCTCAACGATAATGCCAAAGTTAGGGCGATTTTCTTCCACCTCACCCACCAACATCGCCAGCCGCTCGACTCCCGCCGCCCAGCCCACGCCCGGTGTCGGCGCGCCGCCCAGGCTCTCGATCAGCCCGTCATAGCGACCGCCGCCCAGCACCGTGCCCTGCGCGCCCAGCCGGTCGGTGACGAACTCGAACGCGGTGTGGCGATAGTAATCGAGCCCGCGGACCAGGCGCGGGTTGCGGGTCCAGCTCACCCCCGCCGCGTCGAGGCCGGCGGTAACCGCGTCGAAGAAGGTGCGCGCATCGGGCGTCAGATACGCGTCGATGTCGGGCGCGCTGTCGGCCACCGGGCGGTCGCGTGGGTCCTTGGAATCGAGGATGCGTAAGGGATTCTTGGCCAGCCGCGCCAGGCTTTCCTCCGACAACTGGTCGCGATGCGCCTCGAAATGCGCGATCAGCGCAGCGCGCCACGCATCGCGGGTCTCGGCATCACCCAGCGTGTTGAGCTGGAGCGTCACGCCGTCGATGCCGAGTTCGGCGAGCAACTGATCGGCCATCACGAGCAATTCCACATCGGCGGCGGGCTCGGCCGCGCCGATGATCTCGGCGTCGATCTGATGGAACTGGCGGAACCGCCCCTTCTGCGGGCGTTCGTAGCGGAACAACGCACCCGAGGTCGCGATCTTCATCGGCGCATGCTGTTGCCAGCCATTGGTGATGTAGGCACGCGCGATGCCGGCGGTGAACTCCGGCCGCAGGGTGATCCGGTCGCCGCCGCGATCCTCGAAGGTGTACATTTCCTTGGAGACCACGTCGGTCGTCTCGCCGATCGAGCGCGCGAAGACCTGCGTATCCTCGATCACCGGCGTGTCGATGCGCTGGAAGCAATAGAGCGCGCGGACGCGGTCGAAGCTGGACAGCACATGCGCGAAGCGGCGCTGATCGTCGAAGGCGATGTCCTGCGTGCCGCGCACGCGCTGAGGAGTTTGCATGCGAGGCATGCGGGTCGGGGTTGGGATACGGGCCATGTGCGGCGGGTATCTAGGGGATGGTGGGGGGGAGCGCTAGCGGGGGGAGGACGCCCTCGGGCCACTCCCCGTTCGTGCTGAGCTTGCCGAAGCATCGCTCTTCTTCTCCCCCGCAGCGCAGAAGAGCGGTGCTTCGACAAGCTCAGCACGAACGGAGCAGGTCGGGCCGGGGTGACGATAACACCCAGCAAACCACTGGACGCGCACGGTTCGTCGCGCTTACACCCCGCGGCAACGCATCCATGAGGACCCGTGCATGATCCGTCCGCTGCTTCTTGCCCTTCTCGTTTCCGCCCCCGCGCCCGCCATCGCGCAGGTGCCCGCCGGCAACACCGCGCCTCAGGCGGTGCCGTTCGTTGACCGCGTACCGGACGCGCGGGACGTGCCGTATCCAGGCACGATGGAGCTCGACATCGACGCGACCGACACCGAGCGCGGTATCTTTCGCGTCAAGCAGGTGATCCCCGTTGCCAAGGCGGGGCCGATGGCGCTGCTTTATCCCAAATGGCTGCCGGGCGCGCACAGCCCACGCGGCGAGCTCGACAAGCTGGCCGGGCTGATCATCCGTGCGAACGGGCGCGTGGTCCCCTGGACGCGCGATCCGGTCGATGTGTTCGCGTTCCATATCGACGTGCCGACGGGCGCGCGGCGGCTAGAGCTGGAGTTCCAGTTCATCTCGGCGACCAAGGCCGATCAGGGCCGCATCGTGATGACGCCCACGATGATCTCGCTCCAGCCCAATTCGATGAGCCTGTATCCGGCGGGCTATTACACCCGGCAGATCCCGGTGCAGATGACGGTCAAATACCCGGCCGGCTGGACCGCGTCGGGCGCGCTGCCATCGCGCGCCGGGACCGGAGCGGCGGCGTCGACTTATGCGTATCAGAAGACCAATTACGAGATCCTGGTCGATTCGCCGATCCTGGCGGGTCGCTATGGCAAGACCTGGGCGCTGACGCCGCGCGTCGACCTGGCGGTCTATGCCGATGATCCCAAGCAGCTCGACGCCAAGCCCGAGCAGATCGACGCCCACCGGCGGCTGGTGGACCAGTCGGTCAAGACCTTCGGCAGCCAGCATTACGACCGCTACACCTTCCTGTTGTCGATCACCGATCAGCTTGGGGGCATCGGGCTGGAGCATCATCGCTCCTCCGAGAACGGCGTTTCGCCGGGCTATTTCCTGGATTGGGAGAATTCGGTCACGCGGCGCAACCTGTTGCCGCATGAATTCACGCATAGCTGGGACGGCAAGTTCCGCCGCGGTGCCGACGCGTGGACGCCCGATTACCGGACGCCGATGCGCAATTCGCTGCTGTGGGTGTATGAGGGGCAGACGCAGTTCTGGGGCTATGTGCTCCAGGCGCGATCGGGGCTGGTCAGCAAGCAGGACACGCTGGACGCCTATGCCGGTATCCTGGCGATCTACGACACGGCGCCCGCGCGACAATGGCGCAACCTGGTCGATACCACCAATGATCCCGTCATCTCGTCGCGCCGGCCCAAGGGGTGGTCGAGCTGGCAGCGGTCGGAGGATTATTACAACGAAGGCCTGATGGTGTGGATGGAGGTCGATGCGATGCTGCGCCAGCAGACGCGCGGAAGCCGATCCATCGACGATTTCGCCAAGGCGTTCTTCGGCATCCGCGACGGCGACTGGGGCGAGGTGACCTATACGTTCGAGGATGTGGTTTCGACGCTCAACGCCATCGCACCCTATGACTGGGCGGGGTTCCTCACTCGGCGGCTGACCGAAACGGGGCAGCCCGCACCCATTAACGGCTTCGCGATGAACGGCTACAAGCTGGTCTATTCGGACACCCCGACCAGCTATTTCACCAAGAGCGAGCGCGCGCGCGGCACGGACCTCAGCTATTCGCTGGGGCTGGTCGCCAATACGACCGGCGAGATCACGGCCGTGATCTGGGATTCGCCCGCTTTCCAGGCGGGGATCGACATCGGTACCACGATCGTCGGCGTGGACGGCCAGGCGTTTTCGGGCGACAAGCTGAAGGCGGCGGTGGCGGGCGCCAAGGGCACGAAGGAGCCGATCCGGCTGCTGGTCAAGAATGGCGAGCGGCTGCGCGATCTCGCGATCGCCTATCATGGCGGCGCGCGCTATCCGCGGCTGGAGAAGGTCGGCACCGGTGAAGGCGGGCTCGACCGGCTGCTCGCGCCGCGCTAACGCGCGGGAAAGGCCAACCCACCCCCGTTCGCCCTGAGCTTGTCGAAGGGCCGTTTTTCTTCGCCGCGGGCTGAAGGAGAGCGGTGCTTCGACAAGCTCAGCACGAACGGAACTCATCCGAAGGACCATCATGCGCATCGACCTGATCCCCGTCGGCAAGAACCCGCCCGAAGACCTGAACGTCATTATCGAGGTGCCGACCGGGGGCGAGCCGGTGAAGTATGAATTCGACAAGGCGTCGGGCGCGCTGTTCGTCGATCGCATCCTGCACACGCCGATGCGCTATCCGGCCAATTACGGCTTCGTGCCGCACACGCTGTCGCCCGACGGCGATCCGCTCGACGCGCTGGTGATCTCGCGCTCGCCCTTCATCCCGGGATGCGTCGTGCGCGCGCGGCCGATCGCGGTGCTGAACCTGGAGGACGAGGCCGGCGGCGACGAGAAGCTGGTCTGCGTGCCCGTCGATTCGACCTTCCCTTATTATTCGAACGTGGGCGAGCGCGGCGACATGCCCGAGATCGTGTTCGAACAGATCGAGCATTTCTTCACCCATTATAAGGACCTGGAAAAGAAGAAGTGGGTTCGCGTCGGCAAATGGGGCGACGCCGAGGAAGCCAAGCGGATCACGGTCGAGGCGATCGATCGCTATGACGCCGCCAAGGCGCATGGCGAGGAGCCGCACAACGCCGATGAGGCGGCCGGGCGGGACTGACCGCGCTTAGCGACCCGCGAGCCGTACCAGCGCGTCGCCGGTGACGCGCTGGATGGTCCAATCGTCCAGCGGCTCGGCACCGATGGCGCGGTAAAGCGCGATCGCGGCGGCGTTCCAGTCGAGCACCGACCATTCGAAACGGCCGCAGTCGCGGTCGATCGCTATGCCCGCCAGATGCGTGAGCAGCGCGCGGCCGAGCCCGCGTCCGCGCGCGGCGGGGGTGACGTAGAGGTCCTCCAGATACAGGCCGCGCCGCCCGGTCCAGGTTGAGAAATTGTGGAAGAACAGCGCGAAGCCCGCGGGCGCGCCATCGACCTGCGCGATCACCGCCTCGGCGGCGGGGCGGTCGCCGAACAGCGCCTCGCTCAGCATCGACTCGGTCGCGTGGACGGCGTCGGGCTCACGCTCGAAGGCAGCGAGTTCACGGATGAAGGCGAGGATCACCGGCACGTCAGCCGGGGTCGCGGCATGGATCATGCCGCCGCCTCCACCGCCGCCTGCGCGATGTCGCGGCGGTTCGCGGCGTACAGGCAGGCCGTGACGATCACGCCTGCGCCCGCGATCGTCCACCCCGACAGCGTCTCGTCGAAGATCGCCCAGCCGAGCACCGCGGCATAGACGAACGAGGTATACTCGGTCGTCGCCAGATATCCCGTCTCGCCATGCGCATAGGCCCAGGCGAGGAGCAGCAGCGATGCGGTTGCCAGCCCAGCGCTGATCACCAGCTTGGGCCACTGCGCCGCCGCCGGAACCTCCGCCAGCCACGGTGCCGTGGTTGCCAGGATCACGACGACGACCGTCGACTGGAAGAACGATATCTCGGCGGGCCGTGCAGCCTGGCTCTGGACGCGCGCGATGACCAGATTGACCGCATAGAGCATCGCCGATGCCAGGATCGCGGCCGCGCCGGCGAACGCCTGCGGCCCCAGAACTTCGCGCGATTGCCCCCAGATGACGACCAGCACCCCCGCCAGGGCCGCCACCGACGCGACGACGACGCGCGCGCCGACCCGCTCACCCAGAACGACGGCACCCAGGATCAACGCCATGATCGGCGCGATGTAGGTCAGCGTGATCGCCTGCGCCATCGGCACCCGCGCCAGTCCCCAGAAGAACAGCAACGCCATGCCCGCGGTCACGGCGCCACGCATCAGGTGGAGCCGCAGCACCGCCGCCTTTGGCCATACCGGACGCGACGCCGCCCACACCGCCCCCCCGATTCCGACGCTGACCAGCGTTCGCCAGAACAGCGCGTTGTAGACGCCCATCGCCAGCACCAGCGATTTCATGAACGCATCCATGACCGAAAACAGCCCGATGCCGGCGGCCGCGACGGCAAAGGCGAGCGCGGGGGTGAGCGAGCGGGCGGTGGTCACCGGATCAGCCGGATGTCGATGCCGATGTCGAGTGCTGCCCAATCCTTGTCGGCGGACAGGACGCTCCTGTTCGTGACGTGCGCGAGCGCCAGGCAAGCCCGATCGGCAAAAGAGATGCCGAGCCCCTGAAGTCGGGGGTGAAGCTGCGCCGCAACGCGCGCCTGGTGCATGTCGAAGGGCGTGATAGCGATCAACAGCCGATCGAGCTGCGCCTCGACATCGTGTGCCGCGATCCGCCGGCGCGCGCTTTTGTGCAGGACTTCGTCCAGGTTCACGGCCGACAATTTGGCGTCGCGACTCGATGCCAGCACGATGTCGGCGCCCGCTTCCTCGAAGATGACTGCCAACACGGCCGACGCATCGAGAACCAACGTCATGGACGTTCAGACACCCAGCGTTCCAGCTCGTCATTCTCGCGACGAGCCTCTTCGCGGCGGTCCGCGATCAGCTCGTCCACGATGCTGGGTCCACCGACATCCGCACCCCTCAGCCGTCGGAATTCGGCCCGAACCTCGGCCGCGACCTGTGCATAGGTTTTCAGGACCATCGCCCCCGTCGCGTCGCGTTCCACGACAAGCGAGTCGCCGTCCTTGATCCCCAGTTCGCGGCGGATCTCGGCCGGAATGACCACTTTGCCGCCGGCGATCACTTTGGCTAGATAGGTCATGACCGCCTCCTGGTACCTGACCGTAGCACAAGACCTATTCGGCCGCCACCTTGGCTCCCGCGTCGATCGCCTCGATCTCGGCGGCGCGCGCCTCGACCAGCCGCACGATGTGGTCGATCATGCCTTCGTCCTGGACGTGGTGATCGGTGACGCCGGACAGATAGACCATGTGCTTGCCGTTGCCGCCGCCGGTCAGCCCGATATCGGTCTCGCGCGCCTCGCCGGGGCCGTTGACGACGCAGCCGAGCACCGACAGCGACATGGGCGTGCGGATATGCTGCAGCCGTTCCTCCAACGCCTGCACGGTGCGGATCACGTCGAAGCCCTGGCGCGCGCAGGACGGGCAGGACACGACGCGGACGCCGCGGTTGCGGATGCCCAAGGCCTTCAGGATCTCGAAGCCGACGCGGACCTCCTCCTCGGGCTCGGCCGACAGCGACACGCGGATCGTGTCGCCGATGCCGTACCAGAGCAACGATCCCATCCCGATCGCCGACTTGACGGTTCCCCCGACGAAGCCGCCAGCCTCGGTGATGCCCAGATGGAGCGGACAATCGACCTGTTCGGCGAGCTGCTGGTACGCCGCGACCGCCAGGAATAGGTCCGACGCCTTCACAGCGACCTTATACTCCCGGAAATCGTGATCCTCGAGCAGGCGGATATGATCGAGCGCACTCTCGACCAGAGCCTCGGGACAGGGCTCGCCATATTTCTC